>DATKXY010000034.1:0-29036 GCA_035528795.1 archaeon
ATTCAGTTAAAATTAAGACCATTCAAGAATTTTTAATTTATCAAGAAGCTCTCAAGCGGAAGACACCGGAAAAGGTTCTCATTGTTTCCAATGCAACCTGTGGCCGGGCCCACGGTTCTTTGGCTCTGGTGGATAAGCTCAAAGAGCTTTGGGAAAAGAAAGCACTCAAGGGGAAGGCTCACTTACGCTTTACCGGTTGCCTGGGTTACTGTGATTGCGAACCGCTGGTGATTGTCCGGCCATCAGGTTTTTCCTATCCCAGGCCTTCCCCTGAGGACCTCGAAGAAATTATCGATGAATCGCTGATTGGCGGCAAGCCGGTGGAACGACTCTTTTTGAAGGATCCGGCAAGTGGAGAGGTCTACCACACCGAGAACGAGATTCCGTTTTATAAACAGCAGAAAATGCTGATATTCGGGGACAATTTCGAACTCGATCCTACCAGCCTTGAAGACTATATATGCCTGGGCGGGTACAGTTCGCTGGTTAAAGCGCTGACCCAGATGAAACCAGGGGAGATCATCGAGGAGATCACAAAAAGCGGTCTGCGCGGTCGCGGCGGAGCGGGTTTTCCAACCGGTCCGAAATGGGCCTCATGCCGCAAAGCTGAAGGTAAGCATAAATATGTAATCTGCAATGCTGATGAAGGGGATCCTGGCTCGTATGCGAATCGAGGCCTGCTGGAGGGTAACCCTCACTCGTGTATCGAGGGAATGATAATCGGGGCTTATGCAATCGGCGCGGATGAAGGATATGTATACATCCGAATGGAATATCCCCTGGCCGTGGAGTTAATCGAGAAAGCGATTCACGATTGTCTCTCAGCAGGGCTGCTCGGCAATAATATACTGGGAACCGGTTTTGATTTTGACATTAAAATCACTCGGGGTGGAGGGGCTTATGTCTGTGGTGAATCCACGGCATTGATGGCCTCGATAGAAGGGCGGCCGGGAGAACCCCGGGCCAAACACATTCACACTGTGGAACGCGGGTTATGGGACTCACCTTCCACTTTAAATAATGTTGAAACCTGGGCCAATATTCCTAAAATCATCCAGAACGGGGCCGACTGGTTTACAAAAATCGGCACTGGCGATGTGAGTAAAAGTCCATGGGATGGAAGCAAGGGAACGAAAATCTTCAGCCTGGTCGGAAACATCCATCGCTCGGGATTGGCCGAGGTGCCAATGGGAATGACTTTACGCGAAGTCATTTTTGATATTGGAGGAGGGATGAAGGGAGGCAAGCGATTTAAGGGGGTCCAGACCGGCGGACCTAGCGGCGGAGTATTGGGCGAGGAGCACCTCGACCTGCAGATTGATTATGAACTTATGGCGGAGGCCGGATCAATAATGGGTTCAGGCGGAATGATCGTGATGGATGAGAACACCTGCATGGTGGATCTGGCCCGCTATTTTATGGGTTTTTTGATGGATGAATCTTGCGGCAAGTGTATCCCTTGCCGGGAGGGAATCACACAAATCTATCAGATCCTGGATAAGATTTGCAAAGGTTTGGGAGAACCTGAGGATTTGGAGCTGCTTAAGGATTTAGTTGAAGTGCTGGAGAACGCTGCTCTTTGCCAGTTGGGCCTTTCCGCTCCAAATCCAATTCTGACCACGATGAAATATTTCAAAGAGGAATACGACGCTCATATATATGAGCATGTCTGCCCGGCCGGTGTATGCAAAGCGCTTTCCGCCTCCAAGGTCACTGCGCTAACCTGAATCAAATAATTGTTTTATTGAATTTAAACCCTGTTGACATACATGAAGCTAGATCAAGCTATTAACATGGGGTGAAACCATGGTCAACCTGACAATAGAGGGCCGGAAAATAGAAGTGGAGGAAGGCACGAGTGTGCTTGAGGCAGCTAGAGCCGCAGGTATCCACATTCCGACCCTTTGCCACCACGAATCTCTACCCCCTTATGGAGCCTGCCGGTTCTGCGTAGTGGAGGTTACCCGCCGGGGCCGCACGCGAATGTATGCCAGTTGTACCCTGCCGGCGGCTGAAGGCATGGAAGTATTTACAGCCACTGAAAAGGTGCTCAAGACTCGCCGCATTTTGGCTGAACTGATGCTTGCCCGCTGTCCTCACAGCGAGCCGGTGATCAAGCTCGCTGCTGAACTCGGTGTACACAAGAGCAGGTTCCCTCGACCCCTGACCAGCCAGAGCTGCCTGATCGGCGAGCACGGCGAATGCATTCTTTGCGGAATGTGTGTCAGGATTTGTAATGATGTAATGAAAGTCGGAGCGCTGTCTTTCGAGGGCCGGGGCGGTTACCGCACAATCACTACGCCATTCCGCGAGCCGAGCGAGATCTGCCGGGTCTGCGGCGCCTGCGAATCGATCTGTCCTACAGGATCGATCCAGCAGGCAAAAATCACGGCCCCGGAACCGAAGATGATCCCTTTCGAATTCGAACAGGGCCTTACAAACCGCAAACCGATCTATCTCCAGTTTCCCCAGGCCGTACCGCGCGTTCCGGTTATCGACCCCAACACCTGTATGCATTTTAAGACAACAGGCTGCAAGATCTGCGAGGACAACTGTGAGGCTGGAGCGATCGATCACTCCAAGAGCGATGAGATCAAAGAGTTCAAAGTGGGTTCTATCGTTCTGGCGACCGGTTTCGATGTGTTCGACGCCCGCGAGATCCCGCGATACGGCTATGGACGTTTGACGAATGTGCTCACCGCTATCGAATTCGAGCGGCTCTGCCACGCCAGCGGCCCCACAAGCGGAAAAATCTTTACCTCAGAGGGCAAGATACCGGAATCCTTAGGTGTCGTGCATTGTGTGGGAAGCCGGGACAAAAACCATCAGGAGTACTGTTCGCGGGTCTGCTGCATGTACTCGCTCAAGTTCGCTCACCTGGTTAAGGAGAAGACCGGTGCCGAGGTGACAAACTTCTATATCGACATGCGCTCATTCGGCAAGGGTTACGAGGAGTTCTACAAGCGCCTGATGCGGGAGGATGTAAACTTTATCCGGGGCAAAGTGGCCGAGGTGACGAATGTCCCCCAAAGGCCGGAGGAGGAGGGCAAGCTGGTCGTGGTCTGTGAAGATACCCTCCTGGGTCTGGTCCGCCGCGTGCCGGTTGATATGGTTATCCTTTCAGTGGGTTTGAAGCCTGGAGCGGACACCGAGAAACTTAACCAGACTTTTTCTCTCTCCCGCAGCGTGGATGGATTTTTCGCAGAGAAACATCCCAAACTCGCCCCGGTGGATACACCTTCGGACGGGATCTTTCTGGCCGGCGCCTGCCAGGGTCCGAAAGACATTCCGGACTCAGTGGCCCAGGGCGCGGCTGCTGCTGCAGGAGCTTTGGGCCTCCTTGACAAGGGAAGCATCGTGCTCGAGCCGATAAAAGCCTATATTAATGAGGATCTCTGCGGGGGCTGCCAGATCTGTGTGGCCAACTGCCCATACACGGCTGTGGAATACGATAAAGAAAAAGGCGTCTCCGTGGTCTATGAAGAGCTGTGCAAAGGCTGCGGCACCTGCGTGGCCGGATGTCCTACAGGCGCCGCCCAGCAGGAGAATTTCGAAGACATTCAAATATTCTCGGAGGTTGAGGGCGTCTTGAGTTGAGGACCCTCAAGCTCAGAATTGAATCCTAACTGAGGGTAGGGTAATATGCCGGATGATAGATTTGAACCCAAGATCGTAGGATTTTTATGTCAGTGGTGCTCCTATACAGGGGCGGATCTGGCTGGAACCAGCCGCCTTCAGTATCCCTCGACCCTGCGCACAGTGAAGCTAATGTGTTCAGGGCGAGTGGATCCTACTTTCGTGGTCAAGGCCCTTGCCGGGGGCGCAGACGGGGTGCTGATAGCCGGCTGCCATCCCGGAGACTGCCATTACAGCGAGGGCAACTACCGCGCTATGCGGAGATACCCCCTGCTGATGCAAATGCTTGACCAGTTCGGAATCGAAAGAGACCGTGTACGTCTGGAGTGGATTTCTGCTTCTGAGGGTGAAAAGTTCGCCCAGGTAGTCAGGGAAATGACGGAACGCCTGAAGGAGCTCGGACCCTTAAACTGGCAAGGTCGCTCTGCTCAGTACTGCGGCGCAATCTAACAGAGGAACGGAAAAATGGCCAAACCAAAAGTGGCATTTTATTGGTGTGCTTCCTGCGGCGGCTGTGAGGAGTGTGTAGTCGATCTGAACGAGGATATCCTTAAAGTTGTCGGGGCTGTGGATATCGCCCTCTGGCCGGTGGCTCTGGATTTCAAGAAAAAGGATGTGGAGGCCTGGCAGCCGGGAGAGGTCACGGTAGCATTCATTAACGGTGCGGTGCGGACCAGCGAGCAGGCGGAGTGGGTCAAGCTGCTCCGGGGGAAATGCCCGCTCGTGGTTGCTTTCGGTTCCTGCTCCCACCTGGGAGGAATACCCGGGCTGTCTAATTTCACCACCCGTGAGGAATCGCTGGCCAATAAGTACCACAGAAGCCCGAGTGTGGATAATCCCTCAGGCACGCTTCCCGGGTTGAAGACCCGGGTAAACGGCTACGAGCTTGAGCTGCCCGAGTTCTTACCTTGCGTCCGCCGCCTGGATCAGGTGATAGAGGTCGATTACTATCTGCCCGGCTGTCCACCGGTCCCGGATCTCATTATGCAGGCGGTGACCGCGATCCTGGAGGGCAAGCTTCCGCCCAAAGGCTCGGTATTGGCGCCTGATAAGTCCCTCTGCGACCAGTGTCCCCGGAAAGAGAGCAAGCCGGAGATCATGAAAATCGAGTCGTTCAAAAGGGTCGCCACCAGCACACCCGACCCGGAAAAGTGTTTCCTGGCCGAGGGCTATATCTGTATGGGCCCGGCCACCCGTTCCGGCTGCGGGGAGCTTTGTATCAGGGGCAACATGCCCTGCCGCGGCTGTTTCGGCCCGACTTCCGAATCCAAGGACATGGGCACCAAAATGCTTTCGGCCATTGGTTCGCTGCTTGATGCGACGACCGAGGAAAAATCGGCTGAGCTGGCCTCGACCCTTGTCGATCCCCTGGGAACTTTTTATCGCTTCAGTTTACCATCCTCCATACTCAAACACAGGTTGAGCTGAAATGGCACAGAAAATCACCATAGATCCGATTACCCGTCTTGAAGGGCATGGAAAAATAGAGATTTTTCTCGATAAGGAGGGTGAGGTCGAGCGGGCTTTTTTCCAGGTGCCTGAGCTCCGGGGTTTCGAGACTTTCTGTATCGGCCGGCCGGCCGAGGAAATGCCCCGTATCACTCCCCGGATCTGTGGGGTTTGCCCCACGGCCCATCACATGGCCTCGACCAAGTGTCTCGATGATCTCTGGAAAGTGGAACCCACCTCTGCGGCGAAAAAGATACGTGAGCTGGCTTACAGCGCATTTTACGTGGAAGATCATTTCCTGCACTTCTTTTTCCTCGGCGGACCGGATTTCGTTGTCGGCCCGAGCGCCCCGGCCGCAGAGCGCAATATTCTGGGGGTGATTGCCAAGGTCGGGATGGAGATTGCCGGGCAGGTGATCCGCGTCCGGCGCGAGATCCGCCAGATGATGCAGACCATGATGGGCAAGGTGATCCATCCTGTTTTCGGCCTCCCGGGAGGAATCTCCAAGCCGATCACCGAAGAGGAACGCGACCAGTTCAAGGCCACCGCGGATTTCGCAGTGGAGTTCGCCCAGGCGGCCCTCGGAATTTTCGAGGCCGTGGTGCTCAAGAATGAAAACTATGTGGATCTGATTTTGAGCGAGGCTTACACCCACCGGACTTATTCAATGGGCTTGGTGGACGAGCAGAACCGGGTGAATTTCTACGACGGCAAGCTGAGAGTTGTTGATCCGGAGGGAGAGGAGGTAGCCAAATTCGATGTCCGCGATTACACTGAACATATCGCCGAGCATGTGGAACCCTGGAGCTATATCACTTTTCCCTATCTGAAAAAAATCGGCTGGAAGGGTTTTGTGGACGGTCCGGAGAGCGGAGTTTACCGGGTAGCTCCACTGGCCCGCTTGAATGTGTCCGACGGCATGGCCACCCCAATGGCCCAGGCGGCTTATGATAAAATGTTCGAGACCCTGGGCGGTAAGCCGGCCCACTGCACCCTGGCTTTTCATTGGGCCCGCCTCGTGGAAGCGCTGTATGCCGCAGAGCGGATGCAGGAACTTCTGAACGACCCTGAAATCACCAGCAAAAACATACGAAACCTCCCCACCGGGACTCCGACCGAGGGTTTCGGCGTGGTCGAGGCGCCGCGCGGAACGCTGATCCATCACTACCGCACCGATGAACAGGGCCTGATCACCATGGCGAACCTGATCGTGGCCACGAACCATAACTCGGCGCCTATCGCCATGTCGGTCGAGAAGGCGGCCAAGGGCATGGTGCACGGCCCCGATGTCACGGATGGGATGCTCAATATGGTCGAGATGGCTTTCCGCGCCTACGACCCATGCCTGGCCTGCGCCACCCATGCTATCGGCCAGATGCCTCTGGAAGCCCGGATTTACGACCACAACAAACGCCTGGTACGCACACTGCGAAAATAAAATAACCGGTTGCCTCCTGATTCACAGAGGCAACCGGTTTCAGAGTTCGAGCCTCAATGCCGCACCGGGCCGTCAGGCAGGACCGGTGAATCCGTGGTCAATTTCGGTCTCCAGGCAGCCATTCCCATCGAATGCCGGACTTTTCAGGCCAATAATATCGCTCCCCTTAAAACCCTATTTGCGGGACACTTTCCGCCCGGCCTTCGAACGGCTTTTCTTTTCCTGAGGCTACGAGGTAGATTCGCTCATTGGTCAGCCGCATGGCTTCGACCATCTCCCGGTAGGGTGTGTTGCAGGCATCCACCAGCCCGATGTTGAAATTTTCTCCATCATAGCGGCCCAGCACCGGCTGGTCGTTCCAGATAAAGAAATGCGCGCCTACCAATTGCGGGAGCGCGGCGCCTGTTTCCACATAGGCCCGGTAAGCTGTCCCCCGGTCTGTTTGTGAAGCTACCCCACGCAAACCGGTAGAGAGCAGTCCGCGGTCCACGGCCCCGAAATGGTACTCTCCGATCAGGACCGGTTTGCCGGTGCGCCGGGTGACCTCACTGATCGCGGCGGAATCCGGCAGCATCCGGTACATATTGACCGAGAATACATCACAGTAGCTGCCGGTCAGATAGCAGAACTCGGAACCCAAGCCCGCCCAGCGGATGCCCAGGTTGAGATGGTTTTTGTCCACCCGCCGCACTGCCTCATTGACCGGTTTCAAGTACTGCTCCACCATGAGCGCTGAGAATTCCCGCAGGTCTTCCCGGGCCTGGTCCGAGAATGAGTCCGCATGCCTCAATGCGCCCTGTTCCAGTTGCTCGAAAGAGGAAAACTCCCTGCCCCAGGATTTGGAGAAGGCCTGGATATCATTCTTATAGCGCTCCTTGAGCCAGCCCGCCAGCTTGGTTCGGCTGGCCGAGGGCTCGCCGCTTTCCAGCATCTCTGAGGCTGGATACAGATTGCCGAACGCCCACTGGGGCTCATTGGCCAGGAAATAACCGATCAGCAAGGGGTCGTCACTGTATTCTTTCAACTGCCCGGCGAACATCCCGGCCCGCTCCTCGTAAGCGGGATCAAAGACATCCGGGAAGTCACGGTACAGCTTTTTCTCAGTGGTCGGGAAGCCTCTCATCGGTATGACATAGGGCAGCCCGAGATTGGCACAAGCCAGGCTGTCTGACCAGTTGCCCAGGGTGTTGAACCGCCATTCGAGCATCCGGCTGCGCGTAAGCTGCTCCCAGTCCCGGCGCCAGGTTGGCCCGAAAGCCCGGATCAGATTCACTCCGGCAAAATCGATAGTTTTTTGCCGCCACATATCTCCCAGGGCCGGCTTGAAAATCTCCTCTTTCGGGATCCACTGGAACAACGGCTCGATCCCTTC
Source organism: archaeon (assembly GCA_035528795.1). GTDB lineage: Bacteria > Gemmatimonadota > Glassbacteria > GWA2-58-10 > GWA2-58-10 > DATKXY01. The sequence goes on from DATKXY010000034.1 coordinate 7,896, forward strand.
AACCGGACAGGCGGCGTGAAGGGGGCTTATCCCATCCACACCTGCGGAGAAAAATGCGTAGCCCTCAGGGTCTGCGAGCCACCACCTGTCCTGCACTTTTTCCACGCGGAAAAACCCGGTTCCTTTAAACCGCAGTTTCTTCCAGCCGCCATATTTGCTCCATTCCTCAGGAAACGAGCTTTCCCGGGAGGCGGCAAGAGCTTTACTCAGGTTATCGCGCAGTGTATTGAAATCGGAAGTTTTTCCCGGCCAGTCCCGGGCAGCCCACTGGCCCAGGGAATCCACCAGCGGCGGGCCTTCCATGGGGTATGAGCCGGGCGGCTCGCTGGTCAGCCGGATCCGGGAGATATAGAGCTTCTGGCCGGCGATCACGCTGTCCAGGCCGATTGTCGCAGTAGAAATAAGCTCCGGCCGGACTCTTCTGCCGAATACCACGCATTTCAAGCGGCCCGGAGTCCGCCGCAGAAACACGCTCTGGCCATCCAGCGCTTCCAGCGGAAACACCAGCCTGGTGCGCAGGCCCGGCATCACTCCCAGTCTGGCCCGTAGCGAGCCTCCGGTCTCTTCTTCCTCCTTGAACTCGAGTCTCACCGCGCCGGTCACCGTCGACTCGTGAAGAACATCGAATACCAGGTAGCGGGCCTTATCCCAGGGAGCTTCCGCAGAGTTACCGGGCAGCTTGACCGATGCTGAAGGATTGATAATCAGGCACGTTTCTTTGAGCGGATTATCAGTTCCGGAGAGCAGGATGGCCGCACCGGGCTCGGCCAGGCTCTTGGGAGAGAACTCGGCGATCACAGTCGGATCTTTTCGCGCGTCCCCTTTTTCGGCAGTACAGCCGCTGGTACATAAAAAAGCCGTTAATGCCGCCGCGGAGACCAAGTGGTTGAGGGTCATGGTGAACTCCTGAAATTAAGTGTTATGGAAACGCCTAGTTTCTTGACCCGGATTGTTTCCGTGAAAAAATGTCAGCCAGAAGATATTTTATCACCCCCTTGGCTGAACACTTCCTGATCATTTTGCCGCTCCGGGCTAAGAGGCTCTAATTCCGGCTGGTTCCTGATTTCTAAGGCTGTCTGTCGCTGTCGTACTCAAGCCCGACACAGGCGCGCCAGCGGTCCAGGGTCCTCATGTTGCCGAGAGTGTCCTCCCAGCTCATCGCCGGCGGCGGGGCCTGCCCTTTGTCCAGGTGCCCGGCGACAGTGTCAGCCTCGATCCCGTACAGCCATTCCGGAGTGGCGATCTCGATCTCCCGTGGCTCCTGGGCGCCTTTGGCGTGCACCAGAATGCGCGAGGCGCCGCCCTCTATCCCGCTGCAGAACCACGGCGAGAGAACCTTGATCCAGCCCTCGCTGCCGAAAATCATTACGGTATTGTCCTGGGCCAATTGGATACCGGTTGAAAGCTGGGCCAGTATCCCCCAGGGAAACTCGAGCGCGGCCAAGGCATATTCATCCACCTTGCTTTCTTTACCGATGTACGCCATGCCCTGGACCTCGAGCGGCTCGGCAAAGTCCAGGCCCGAAGCCGCTCCGGCAATCAGGCGCGAGATACTCACCGGGTAGCAGCCGACATCGAGGATCGCTCCCCCGCCGAGCCGCTTGTTCAGCCTGGTATTTTCAAGATCGTATGTCCCGTGGTAGCCGAATGTGGCCCGGATCAGGTGCACCTCGCCCACCGCTCCCTCTTTCACCAGCTCCACGAGCTTCCTGGTCTGGGGATGGCAGCGGTACATGAAAGCCTCCATCAGAAAAACGCCGCTCGCCCTGGCCGCAGCCACGATTCGGGTGGCCTCGCGTGCGTTCATGCCGATCGGTTTCTCGCAGAGCACATGCCTGCCGGCCTCGGCGGAGCGGATCGCCCACTCGGCGTGCATGGGGTGCGGCGTGGCTACATAAACCACCTGCACTTCGGGGTCGTCGATCAGGGCCTGGTAATCTGCATAGTATTTCGCAATGCCGAACTCCCGGGCGAAAAGCTCAGCCCTTTTTATGTCCCGGCTGGCCACAGCGGCGATCCTGCCGGTGTGTGAATGGAGAATCCCCCTGGCGAACTTGTGGGCGATCTTGCCCGCAGTGATTATGCCCCAGGCGAGCTTTCCGGATTCAGATTCCATTTTTTCTCCCGGGAGGGTTTACTTTTTATCATCTGCGGCAGCAGCTTCCAGCAGGGCCTTTCCGGCCGGGACCAGCCTGACAGTTTCTATCTTGAGCAAGCGTTCGAGCAGTTTTTCCAGGTAGGCGCTTCTTATCGGCCCCCAGCCCTCATCGTCCAGACCGTGTGTGTTATAGATCAGCCAGCCGCTGGGCTTTGAAAGAAGCAGCTCGATCTGCTGATCGAGATCATTTTCGCAGTTCTCCGGCCCGTAGCCGACACAGGTCAGCCTGGTCATTCCGGCATGAGGCAGCGGGTTTATGGCTCCGTACCCTGTCCGGTAAGCCATGACCACACTTGGGAGCCAGGCCTCGAGCTCGGGAGTGGATGCATTGTAAGGGAAATTGAAGACCGCTTTTTTCGGATCGAATCCCTCGAGCTCTTTCTCGAAAATCTCCAGGCATCTCAGGATCAGATCTTTTGCCTCTTCAAGCGGCAATTCATTCAGGTGCGCGTGCTTGTATCCGTGGGGCATGATTTCGTGGCCCCTGGCCTGGAGTTCGTTCCAGAGGGTAAAATCGCCCTTGGGAAGCACGCCCTGGGATTTATCCGGGGATTTGAAATCCGGATAATGGCCAGTGGCGATAACATTTATGCATGCTGAGAGGCCGAACTTCTCGTAAATCTCGGCGATCCTGATGCACGATTTCCTGAAACCGTCATCGAAACTCAGTGTGATCAGATGCACTTTTTCCTCTTTTCCGGGACCGGCGAAAACCGGGCCTGCTGCAGCCAGGCCGGCGGCGAGCTTGATAAATTCGAGACGATTCATCTATGCTCCCCTTCTTTAAAAAGTTTACAGGGCACAGCTTATAAACACTGCGCATGCTTTTATTCATACTACTCAGGTCATAAAATTGTTTGCATCTATCCATAAAGGAAATTTTTATTCTTCTTTTGGTGGCAAAAGAAGCAAAACCATTTCTTTTGTAACCAAAAGAAACAAAAGTTAATCCTGGCTCTTCAGTCTTTTACTCCGCTTCGCCAAGCTCGCCTGGTGCGCAGGAAGCCTGCGCAAAGGCCTGCCTGGGCGTTGTACATCTAATATGACAATGATGGAAATTACTTGTCTTCTACACGCTCCAGAAACAGGTTCCTCGGACTTCAGGGCTTCTTATAGTCTTTAGTTTCACCTGGGATGGCTTTATCATCCCAGGTAAATGCACTAAAACCTCTTTTCGGCAGTTGAAAAAGTTTTCTCCTGGGGTATTTCAACTATTGTCAGGTAAATCAGTCGCTGGCGCCTTAAATGTAAGAATCGACATCTGGTAAATCATTCCTGTTTACTCAACTTATATTAATAACCAAGGCTTAAGCATAAAAAAATGGAAACTATTTAATGCTCCCTGTAGTAACTACCCAGGCAAATCGAACGACAGTGACAGAGGTTTGCTTTATCCCCGGCCATCGGTTTCTGTAATTGTAACAAATCCCGCTCATTAAGGGCGAATTTAAGACCCGCCCCTACTCAGGTAAAATCATTTTGTGGTAAAACTGAACACCTTGCTCCAGGGGCTGAGATTTCCCTGGTCGTCCTCTGCACGCACACGCCAGTAATAGGTTGTCCCGGGATTGAGCCAGCCCTTGGGAGCCTGGAAAGCATTGCCCTGGCGCACATCGCGGTCGAAAGTGCTGGAGAGCGGCCAGACGCAGTCAGGGCGCAGGCTGAGCTGGAAGCGGTAGCAGGTTATCTTGTCGCCGTCCGGGTCAACGGTTTCTGTCCACTCGAACCGGGGAGCGAGGCTTTTTATGGCTGCGCCGTCGGGCGGTGATACGGCTTCTTTCGGAGCCTCCGGCGGATGCTGGCCGAACCTTTCGCGCCACTTGTAGGTTATTTTCAACTTGCGCCCCTCCGGGCTCTGGTCAGTGTATTTGATCAGGTTCCTGCCCAGCGAAAGGGCGGGCAGGCTGCCCGGGTTGACCTGAATGTCGGCTGCGATCCTTATATAATCCACACCTGACTGGGGGCCGTAGACCAGGGGGTAACCGGACGGCTCGTTTTCGTGCCTTTTATCGGCTGAGATCAGATATGTGGCCTTGAAGCCGTAGGTGGCCTGCGGACCGTCCTTGAGCATTTTTTCATCGAGCACAGCCCGGCAGTCTCCCATGCCGTAGCCCCAGGAATAGTAGTCCCACAATGATGTGGGATTGTGGAACAGCGGATCGAGGTCAGCCGAGAGCGAAACCTGGTCCAGGCTGAGAGTGCCGCCCTTGTAATACCGGGTGTCGATATAGCCGCCCACGATAACATAAGGGCTCTCAAGCGGGATAGTCAGCTTTGACGGGTAGTCGTACAATTCGTCCTGTAATTTGTCCACATGGACTGCAGGTGATTTACCGTCCTCTGCCTTCAGCTTGATATTGCTGCGCTCAATTGATCCATCGTAGGTAAGCCGGCTGAAATCCGGCTCGAAAATGAGCTGGCCGTTGGCGTAACGCGGAGGCTCGTGAGTCTTTTGCTGGTCGTAGTGCTTTCTCAGCGCCGGTTTCCACCAGCGGACCAGTTTCTCGCGCGGACGGAGCGTGTAATTCATGGTGTGCTCCTGGTAAACCCATTTATCGTACCAGTCCTGGATATAGTTGTTTTTCACGGTCGCATAAAGGTCAGCCAGGTCCTTGCCTGCCGGGTCGGCCTCCGGTTTGTAGATCACTTTCCGATTGTCGCAAACCGCAGGATACCAGCGATAAGGCTTGTAAGTGCGCGCGACCCATTCCGGGTGCCTGCCCAGCTCCTCCATGGAGGCGATAGTGAGGTTATCATCTTTCAGGTACCAGATTCCGATATCTGCGTCCATGTGGTGCCAGGCGCCCTCCCACCGGGCCTCGGCCACTGTGTGATGGCCGATTTCCCAGACCCGGGCCTCGACTCCCACAGCCCGGCAAAGGGCCACAAACTGGCTGGCCGCAGTGGAGCAGATATGATAGCCGTAGATATTGAAATGCCGCACCGGGTTCTGGGCGGTGAGATCCTTGGGATAAGTCCACCAGTAGCTTTGTTTCTCTACGAACTGGAAGACAGCCATGGCTTTTTCTATTTCTGTAGCGCATCCGGCGGTGACCTCTGCCGCCAGGTCCTCGAGCGTGTACCAGTTGTACTTGCCGTTCACCGTGATCCGCGGGTTTTTCACCGGGACATCGCCCGCATTTTCAATCGTAATCTCTAGATTCTCCGGGGCAATCGTTCCCCCGGCCTCGATCTCGAAAGTCTGGCCGCTCGCACTGATTATCTCGGTATGCTCTTTGATTTCTCCCGGATCGGTCCCGGCCCGGACAGGTGAGAAAACAAGGACAGATCCTGAGATTAATATAAACGAAGTAAAATTCATGCTGCGGGACCTCCTTTTCAGACAGAGTAATGTTTATTTGTACGACAATATGGTACAGGTCTTAAAATAATGGAAATTCATGAACGGGGCATCCGGGTCCCGATCAAACATTCCGTTTGCGCACTGCATATTTGCAGACAGCCAGCAGCAGAGCCCCGATCGCTGTCAACGAGGCGCCGATAGCCAGGTTGATCATCCTGCCGCCAAACGGCAGATCGAGCAAGGCAAGGCTTACGGCCCCCAGTCCCATACCGATAGTGGCCCAGCCGGTGATCCTGAAACTGCCCACATCCGTGATTTGGGTATCGCCCACCTCAGCGCCCGAGATCGGGGTGGCAAGTTTTTGGAAAAATTTGTCCACAGACTTTTTGTATTCCCCTTTAGCTTTGATAAAAAAGCCGGGCAGGAAATAGACCAGGGCGCTGGTTCCGCCGGTGCAGAAAGCCTGTCCGGTGAAAGTGCCGCCCTTGAATAGAAGCAGGTAAAGCACCCCGGCTAAAACCCCGCTCAGGTAGGAAGCTATTCCGGCCCACCTGGGAGTGGCGCGGTAGATAAGCCCGATGACGAGTGGGATCCCTGAGGGAATGATCATCACGCCCGAGAAAGTCATCATCAGCCCGAAAACCCCTCCTTTGATATCAGCCTGGGCTATGGCCGCCCAGATAACCAGCCCGCCGAACAGCAGAGTGGTCAGCCGGCCGATAAACAGCAGCAGCTTGCCAGAGGCGTCCTTCCAGAATATCTGCTTGATAATGTCCTCGGTAATCACCGCGGCGTAGGCATTGAACGTGGAGCTCAATGAGCTCATGGTAGCGGACAACATGGCAGCCAGCATGATCCCGATCGCTCCGTGGGGCAGAAATTTCAGGCAGAAAGCCACATAAGCGGCTTCCTCCGGGGCATTAAGCCCCAGGGTGATAGAAGCGAGGTCAAGCCCGAGAATCCGGGAAAAGATGGGTGGAAGGAGCCAGACCGCCGGCGCCACAGTCAGCAGGACCATGGTCAGGATAGCCACCTTGCGCGCTTCCTTCTCATTTTTTACCGAGAAGTAGCGCTGGGATAGAGCGCCGCTGTTCAAGGCAAAGGACATCACGATCCAGTAGGCCAGAAGGTAGAGCCAGTCATACTCCTGGGTCTGGATATGCCAGAACCCCTCGGGCACCCTGGTTGCCAGAGAGGAGATACCGCCTATCTCATGGAACCCGAGAAACATGACAATCAAGGCGGTGGGAAACAGGACCATGAACTGGAGGGTATCTGTCACTACCACAGCCCAGAGGCCCCCGATAAGGCAATAGATAGAGATCACCAGGCCGCAGACAATGATCGTAGCCTTAAGATCTGTTCCCATGGCCACTGAGACGAACTTACCGAGAGCCAGGAGCTGGATTCCCCCCTGAATGAGGGTGGCTAAAAGCATTGTCCAACTGTACAACTGGTTGGTAGAGACACCGTAGCGCTCGGAAAGGTAGGACATGATTGTCGTAGAGCGTGAGCGTCTCCAGCGGGCGGCCATGAACCAGACCCCGAAAATCATCGCCAGACCGTTCATCAGGTACATGCAGAGAGCGAAAGCAGGCACCCGGTAAGCCAGGCCAGCGGCCCCGGTAAAAGACCACACGCTGAAACTGGACATGAACAGGGAGAGCCCGGCAAGCCACCAGGACATCTTGTTACTGCTTTTGAAAAAGTCCGAGTCATTCTTGTTGAAACGGGATAAAACCACCCCGATGACAAGCATCAGGATCATGTAGACAGCGATAACCGTATAATCCACACCCGAAGCCAATACCATGAGCTATTCCCTTTCCACTGGGAGGTGTTTTTAATAATCATACCGCAAGTGCGGCTCGCGTGAACTGTCCCTGCATTTTCTGCAATCTGGCTTGTGTTAACGATCAGAAAATTCCTTTGTCAAGGGGTATGCCAGAGCAGGAAAGAGCTGTCCTCGATATCCTCGAAAGCTCCGGGAACCCCGTCTGCCGGGCCATAATACACGCTGCCCCCGAAAGTGGTCAGGTACAGCATGCCCGGATTGTTCGGGTCTGGCACAGGCCTGTGTCCCCACTTGAAATTGTAGCCCTCAAGCCGGCGCCAGTTTTCACCGCGGTCATCGCTGCGGAAAGCCGCACTGTTGAAAGTGTTGATAAAGACTGTCCCGGGATTCCTGGAGTCCACGGCAGCGGCATAGACATGGGCCTGCTCACGGAAGACCTGTTTCCATGTTTTTCCTCCATCCTCCGTGTGCAGTAGCCCCCCGCAGTGCTCGGCGCCCTCTTTTGACCACGGCCAGCAGCTCAGGTACATCCTCCAGGGCGCCGAGGGCTCGAAAACCAGGTCGTTCGGTGCATTGTAGCCCTCGGGCAGGGCCAGCGCCTGCCAGCTTTCCGCCCCGTCATCGCTCACATAAAGCGCCCCGTCGATCATCTCGCGCCCCTCGATCCCTCCCCGGGCCACCAGCAGGATCAGCCTCCCGGTGGGCAGGAGGACCATCCTCCAGGCGTTGCGGTTCGGGCCGAGACCGTTGTTTTTCACCTCCCAGGTCTCTCCTCCATCGGCTGACTTGTAAACCCCCATACCGAAATCACAGACATAGAGTGTCCGCGAATCGACAGGACTCCTCGGGTCGATCAGGATATGGGTGCATACCGCTCCGGCACGCATGCCATGACTGTATTCCCCGTTTTCGGAAACCCCCACATTGCACAATTCCCACCACCTGCCGCCGTCTGATGACACTGACACACCGCCCTGCTGCCTTCCGTTCACCAGGTTTCCTGAGCGGAACATCTTGGGCCGCGGCAGGTCGTGGACATTGGACCATGCGGCCCAGATGCGCCCTTTCACGGCCGGGTCGAAGGCCAGCCAGTAGCAGGTGTTCCGCCACTGGCGGGGGATTCCGGTGATGGCATGGAACCAGGTCCGCCCCCCGTCGAAGGTGTGGAAAAGTCCGATATCCGTATAAGAAATGAAGAAATGGCTCTTATCGTAAGGGTCGAAATGAACGCCATAGGTGGTTGTCACATCGAGGCCCCTGGTGGTCATCGAGCCATCGGGAAAATCCTCGCTGATCACCTGTTCCCAGGTTTTGCCTCCATCAAGGCTGCGGTAGGTGCGTCCGGAATCGGTAGCGTAGCAAATATCCGGGTTCGTGGGGCAGACTCCCAGATTACTCGGGTTACCGAGCCAGCCCAGACATCTTTGCAGCCAGCCTCCCTTGAAATTATCTGTCATCACACTGCCCCCGCAGAGTCTCAATACCCAACCCCAGCTCTCGCCCCCTGTCTCTGTCCTGAGTATGCCTCTCTGCCACTGGGGATACCCGTTCATCATCACAATCTGCATGCCGCAGGAGAGATAGACCACCTCGGGCCGGCCCTCGCAGACTGCCAGGGTACTGAACCTGGGAAGCTGCGGGGCCTCAGGCCAGTCCCCAAGCAGGCCCTGATTGACCTGGACCCAGCTGTCTCCCCTGTCCGATGTGCGGTAGACCCCGCCAACAGGCTTGTCTCCCGCCTGATTCATCCCTGTCAGGATATATATGAGGCTGCCGCCGCTTGCTTTCCTGCCTCCATCCGCAGCCCTGACAGAGCCTTCCACAGGCAGCGGCAGACCGGTTACCTCTCCTGTTACTTTGGAGACACGAACACAGGCGCGCTCGGTGATCACAGTCAGCTCATCCGGCTTGCCGTCCCAGCTGCCCGGGAAAATAGCAAGCACCGTCCTGCCCGGAATTTCGGCCAGTACTTTCCAGTTCGCTCCGCGGTCTGTTGAATAGAGAAGCCTCGAGGCATCGCCTCTGCTCCAGCCCGGGGTCAGGCCGAGGTAAAGGTGGTCGCTGTTTGCGGGGTCCACCCGCACCTTGACAATCGAGCCATCCGGCATACCGTCAGTTGTCTCGAACACCTGGCTTGCATGATCGCCTAACATGAGCTCGGCCTTGATATTTTTCGGGTCCGGATAAATCAATCTCCAGCGCCTGCCCCGGTCCTCGGAACGGTGAAGCCCGGTGTTGGAGGCATAAACTGTGTTGGGATTGCCGGGATCGAACTCGAAATCGAGAACCACAGTGCGGAGGTTGAACATGCGCCATTTGCGGCCCCCGTTCTGGGTCACATAGGCCCCGGTCATGTCGCAGCGCACGAAAACATTGTTCGGGTCAGAAGGATTGATTGTCGGCTCGTACAGGGATCCCCCGCCGCCCGGGCCGATTACCTGCCAGACTTTTGCAGCGGCAGCCTGTGAGGGCTCCTTTTCCTGAATAGTAGCCTGGGTCCCGCAGCCGGATACATAGAGCAGGAAGACGCAGACCAGTGGCAAAATCCAGAAAGAAATTGTCGGTGTTCTCATGATAGAGGCCTCCTCTGTAAAAAATGACAGTAATCGGAGCGAATTTTTTAATTATAACTCATCGGGGCGGTTTGAAAAATACTCCCGTGTCTAAAAGTGCGTTTCAAAATTGGTTTCATAGTAAATGTGTTCCTTCTGGAATGCAAAGGCACGGCATGCCGTGCCCCTACAAAGGCGTTTTTTTATACTCTATAAGAAAGAATTGTCAGAACTTAAAACGTTTCCGGCGCTTATTATAAGACCCGGCTGTTCAAGGAGACTGAAAGATAAAGAACGATTCTTAATTCGACCCGAATATCCCTTTCTGGGGACTGACCATGCCGGTGAGCTTTCTCTCTAATATATCGACATTGTTTTTAGTGATCCTGATCCTCCCGGACGGCTCTCCTTGCGAACCGAAAAGCACTTCCCACTCCAATTCCCCTTTGGCGAAGCGAACCCCCACCTGGTTATCCTTTTTCACCAGTTCAGAACCGACCATGGCTTTCAGTGACTGGTCACCGACCTGGATCAGGTGAAGGAACAAATCGGCGCTGTTCTGTTCTGCGGGCGAGACCTCGACCCGCCACTGCCCTAAAAGCTGTGTCGAGTCTGGAGTCCGGTAGCCCCCGGGCAGGGGCCAGTTTCTATCGCCGGACCAGAACTGTTTCCCCGGCCCCCCGATCCTGGTCAGGCTGACATTCTCCGGCAGGATTGTCCGGCAGAAAAGCCGGCCCTCGTCCTGGTCAGCGGAAAACACTTTTTGCCTGATCGAGGGCTCGGTGGCTGTGTGCAGGAGCCAGGTTTTTTTATACTCCGGCCTGGTGGAAGACACCCGGTCGAAAACGATAAAAAAGTCCGGGGGAATAAAGACAAACTGGCGCAGGGCGAGCCGGCATTTGTCCTGGTGATAGCATCCGGTGGCATCCCCGGCCACATATGCATAATCGCTGCAGCTCTCGAAAGCCAGGACCTTTGATCCCAGGACCTCGCGCTGCCCCCCGTCATTGGGAGGCGGGACTGCCTCCTCGCCTGGTGCCGGGATACCGATACTCTTGCCCCAGTAGCTGGGCATCTGTTCGCCGGGCATCTGGATCAGTACGCAGTTATGCGCCACTGTGCGGCAGTAATAGTTATAGAGATGAATTCCCGGCTCGGGACGGGTTCCGCTGTCAAGGGCCAGAAATCCCTTCTTGTAGATCACGAAATTAAGGTTGTCAAAGTGTTTGTGATTCTCCAGGGTCCCGTTGACTGTAAAAAGGGCATAAGTGTCATCAGGGCCTGATCCGGACCGGAAAAAGACCTGGCCCATGTTTTCGAAATGCCTCGCCAGCGGCAGATCCCCGGGCGGGCCCTGGAGAGCCGGCGGCCCCTGTGTTCCGGTCAGCAGGAACCGGGCATAAGGAAAGGAAGATCTTTTTTCTCTGGGAAGCATCTCGAGCATCCATTTCGTAAAAGCGGCATACTCAGGCATCTTCCCGGCGTAAAAGTGAATCATCTGGGAAAGGTGGATATTCAGATCATTCAGCGGGATTTTGTTCGTGGCGTGGTAGCTGTCCCCGGTACCGAAATTTTTCCCTCCGGGCAGCCAGTTCCAGAAGATATATCCGGGCAGGCAGGCTACATAGGGCCAGTCGAGAGCGATGTTCTTTCCGGTAGCCGACCGGAAGGTATGGAAGAAGTTGAACTCGGCCCAGGGGTAGGCGGCCAGGGCATAGTTCAGCGAGGCGCTTGACGAGCCCCCGTCATCCCCGGCTGCGGAGCTCCTGTGCTCGAGCAGCTCGATAAAAAGGCCGTAGCCTTCGGTCAGAAACTTCTCGGACAGTTGATCGTCTGTTCCGTCTTTATAAGTTGCCAAACCCGCATACCAGAGCAGCGAGCTGGTACCGTAAAAACCGGATTCCGGGCCGCTCCAGTTCTCATTTTCAAATGCTTCCCTGTTGCCTTTCCAGGGACTTGTGGGCACCACATTCCCGACCGCCTCGAGAAACGAGCGGCCCAGCTCTTTTCTCTCTTCCGGAGAGAGACTGTTAAACAGCCAGTCGTAGGCGGCCCAGGCATTGATACGCGAAAAGGAGTACCAGCTCACGGTTTTTCGCTCGGCAAACCTCTGATGATAGTAGTCCAGGCTCGTTGAGAGCAGGCTCCGGGCCAGGTCGAAATATTTCTCATCCCCGCTGACTAAAAAAACGAATGCGGCTTCTGCGGCCTGGGTCCCGTAATCTCCTGCTTCCAGCTTTTGGGCGGCAAGCTGGTCCACCCGTGCCTGAATGTCCTCGTAGAGTGCCGACTCCTCGTTCAAGGCCCTCGCTTTTACCGCGCTCCAGGTCTCGCTGTTGAAAAAGAGGCGGGGATGATCGCTCCGGATTGCGGACTTCCAGTCATCTTCCACCCGGGGGACTGCACCCTGGTGAGGTGATTTCTGAGGGGAACAACTGATTGTCAATAAGAAGACAGGAAACAATATAAAAAACAGCGGGTTTTTGAACCGGGCTTTAGTCATCCGGAATCTCCTCCTTTTCGGATTCTGTTTAATGCAGCCGTACCAATGATTTTCAAATATAATATTTGTTCTCTAACACGAGTATTGATTTCAGTCAAGAAAGAATATTTCGACCCTGTGGTTAAGGGATCGTTTATCGGGTCTATTGAATCATTCAGAGCTTTATTCGCCTTCCCCCTGCCCGCTCCATACAGAAGTTGGCATGGCTGTGTGTTTCGTTAATATTCAGACAAAAAATTAGTTTTAATTCTATATAAAAAACGATTCAATAAATTACATCGTTGAAATATTTTCATTTAATGCTTATAATTATATCAAAAGAGAAATAAAGCCCCCCGCCAATGAATTATTACCAGCCTGGAACCTCCGGAGAACTTAAATGAAGATAAATAATCACAAAAGATATCTGGCACACAGCCCAAACCAGCTCGGCAAAGCAGACCTTCTCTCATCCCATTTGCAGGATGTAGCCAGCCGGGCGGCGGAATATGCCGAGGAGTTCGGAAGGAAAGGAACATGGGATCGAAGAATATTTCTATAGGAGAGTAAAATGAGTATAAACCTGACTGGCATCTATGTACACACCCCAGGACCTAGTGGACAATGGGACACTTTAGATTATCACGCGAAAGCAGTAAGTGATAAAGCCAGGTTTTTTGCAAAAACTTTCTGTGCTGGAGATATAGCTTATCTACTTGGTTTGTGGCATGATCTGGGCAAAATCAACCCAAATTTCCAGGATTATCTTAAGGCAACGGCCAAAGAATTAAAACATGAAAAAATACCACATGCAATATGGGGCGCTGCTCTTGCCTACTTTTTATTATGTAAAAAGAAAAAATTACGGGAGGAATGGAAAGAAATTGCTCTGCCCATTGCCGGACACCATGTTGGGCTTAATTCAGGGGGGAGAATTGCCCAAAATCTTGAGGATTTTATAAATAATAATTCAAAAGCTTTGAATTTGCTTATTGAAGCATGCAAAGAACTGCCAAGCCCAAAATTCATTTTCCCTAACCGACAAAATCCTTTCCGGAGAGAGCTTTTAATCCGGATGCTGTTTTCCACGCTTGTGGATGCAGACTATATCATAACAGAACAGCATTTCAACCCAGATTTGGCTCGCTTCCGCGGACAATGGCCTACACTGGAAACTCTTTGTAAACTATTTATGAAAAGACAAAGAGAATTCCTTGATGAAGCCGACAATAATCCTACTTTAGTTAACTTATTACGCCGAGAAGTGTATGAAAATTGTCTAGAGGCTGCAGAAAATGTTCCAGGTTTATATCGTCTAACAGTACCCACTGGAGGGGGAAAAACACGCAGCAGCCTTGCTTTCGCCCTAAGGCACGGAATCAAGCATGGCCTTAGAAAAGTTATAGTTGCTTTGCCTTATACAAGCATTATAGATCAGACAGCCAATGTATATCGAGATATACTTGGAAAAAATTCAGTTTTAGAACACCACAGCCAGGTTGAGATAAAGGATGACGAAGAACAGGACCCAACGCATATTATTACACGACTGGCAAGTGAAAACTGGGATGCTCCTATTATTGTTACTACTACTGTACAGCTTTTCGAAAGCCTGTTCGCAAACAGAACCAGCCGCGTAAGAAAGCTTCACAACTTAGCTAAAAGTGTGATAATACTGGATGAAGTGCAAACAATTCCACCAGAGTTACTGAAACCCACTTTAGATGTCCTTCAATCATTGGTGGAAGATTACGGAATCAGTTTGGTTCTTTCCACGGCTACGCAGCCAGCCTTATATGATACTCCTTATCTCGCAGAATTCCGAAACTTGGAGATACACGAGATTGTTCCGAACTATAAAGAGCACTTCAATCAGTTGAAACGGGTTAATTACGACTTGCGCAAAGGACATTTTAGTTGGGAAGATATTGCTAAAGAAGTTAGAAACCATGAACAAGTTATGGTTATCCTTAATACCAGAAAGGATGCGTTGGCTCTACTGGATGCTTTAGAAGATATTTCAGATGTGTTTCACCTTTCTGCACTCCTATGTGGAGCAAACCGCCGCAAAATTCTAAATATAGTAAAGGATAAGCTCCTTAGAGGGCTACCAGTACGCCTCATTAGTACGCAAGTTGTGGAAGCTGGAGTAGATATAGACTTTCCTGTGGTCTATCGGGCGGTCGGGCCGCTTGACCGTATCGTTCAAGCGGCTGGACGTTGCAACCGTGAAGGAACAGGAAAAAATTTAGGTCAGGTAGTTATTTTTGAGCCTATAAAAGGTGGAACTCCTGGAGGTCCTTACAAGAAAGGGATAGAACAAGCAAGACTCATTCTTCAAAGACATACACCGGATGATTTACACAACCCCGAGCTTTATAAAGAGTATTTTCAAAGATTATTCTCTGACATAAATCTGGACATCAAGAATATCCAAGAACAAAGAGAATCCCTTGACTATCCTGAAGTCGCAAAAAGATATAGACTTATTGAGCAAGATACAGTGGCAGTAGTGGTAAAATACGGTAAATCCGAAATAATTCTCAAGGAATGGATAAAAAAGCCTTGCAGAAAAAACTGGAGGAAACTTCAGCCTTACTTAGTTAATCTCTTCATTCACGAGGCGCAAAAGTTCATTGCTGAGGGCTGGCTACAGAAGATTTCAGAGGGACTTTTCCACTGGAAAGGAAAATACGATAAACAAAGAGGTATTGCTGAAGCAGTGTACGATCCAAGTGACCTTGTAATTTAATTCACCTTAAAACAGGAGTGAATATGTTTAGTAAAGAATCCGACATAAGCGTTAAAGTCTGGGGAGATTATGCCTGTTTCACTCGACCGGAGTTCAAGGTGGAACGTGTCAGTTATAATGTCATTACTCCCAGCGCTGCACGTGGACTTCTTGAAGCAATTTTCTGGAAACCTGAGTTCCGCTACCAAATCCATGAAATACTGGTTCTAAAATTTGGAAGTCAGATTACAATTCTGCGCAATGAAATCTCTGAAACTCAAGCTACCTCTCCTATCATTATCGAGAAAAAACGCCAGCAGCGTTCAAGTTTAATTTTGAAAAACGTTGCCTATCAGATTAAGGCTGGCATGATCCTTAAGCCTTATGTTAAAGATCCCGTTAAAACGTATATTAAACAGTTCAAACGTAAATTAAAACGTGGACAGTGCTACCATACTCCATATTTAGGCACCCGCGAGTTTGCTGCATATTTTGAGACACCAGGAGATGAAGAGAAACCAGAACATCTTTGTTTTGATCTTGGAACTATGCTGTTTGACAGCGCCTTTATAGAGGATGACAACCGTCCTGAAATTCAGTTTCTGAAACCAGGCCCAGATGGCCAAAGAGTGGTGAAGGGTTATAAGCTTTCGCTTTTCTTTAATGCCAAACTGGAAGATGGAAAACTCATAATACCCCCTGAGAAATATAAGGAGCTATACAGACTGGAGGGAAAAGATGCTTAGAGCACTAATTGAGTCTGCCAGCCGGTTCAGGGATAAAATGTCTCCTCTTGGATACATGGAAAGACCTATCAAGTGGGTTATCGACATTGATCAGAATACCGGTAAACATAACTTGCTAGGGCCATACCAAAAAAATGACAAATTGCTCAAGGCTGTTCCTGTGCGAGGCGACCGTGCAGGACAGATATCAGAGGAAAACCTGAAAGCTGCCCTAATAGTAGATAAAGCTACATATGCCCTTGGCATCGCCGAGCCAGGAAAGGAAAAGGTAACCAAATTGGCGCATAAGGGATTCAAAGATCTTATACAGAAAGCTTATAATGAAACAGGTGACACTGAGTTAGAACTAATTTTAAATTTCTTGCAAAAACCATTGCCTCCGGAATTCTTGGAAAAGAATGAGCATGGTAAAAAGGTTAATATTAGACCTAATGATAGAGTTGCCTTTAGAAGTAACCCACAAGAATTCCCTTTTGAAAGAAAATATATTCAAGAGTTTTGGTCAAAATACCTTCGGAATGAATACAGCCAAAGCGAAGCTTACTGTGCGATCTGTGGCAACTATGGTCCTGTATTGCGTATATTGCCTTGGGAGATTTCTTTCTCAGGGTACGGATGCCCATTATCGTCGTTTAATCAAGAATCCTTCGAGTCATTCGGCAAGAAACAAACAGAGAATAGTCCTCTTTGCTTTAATTGTGCCGGGAAGGCAAGTCAGGTACTCCAATACTTGGTCAATCCTGGGAGGCACAGTGTAATACTCGCCAAGGACGAAGCAAAAGGTGTGGGTAAGTATCCCCTCAAAAATCAGTTAGCTGTTTTCTGGTTAAAAGAAAAAGCCCTTGTGAAGATACCTCAAACTGAATTGATTATTGACATTGAAGAGTGTATTAAATCTCCATTGGCTTTAAATGACTCCGACTCCGTGGAAGGTCCTCCTCCAGAGATAGATCAGCTTAAGAGACTTCTAAATTTACCCTGGTTGGCAAACAAACAAGCCTTTAACATCAGCGGAAACTGCTTTTATCTGGCGGTGCTTTCCCCCAATAAAAGCCGGCTGATAGTTCGGGAGTGGATAGAGGAAAGTCTTGAATCGGTTCTTCAGAATCTTAAAAAATACATCCAGGCCTTAAGTATTATTCACCCTAATGGATTACGTATATGTTCACCTCCTTTGCCCCTAATACTCGAAGCTTTAAAACCCGAAAAATCTAAAACCGCAGTTCCCAACTCAAATCTTTTACGGGGACTCTTGCGTACTGCATATTCAGGGAATGCTCCCCCTCACGGCCTGATCGAGACCGCTGTTGGGTATTTTCGCATCCCTGACAAGCCCGCCACCAATAAAAAAGAGGAGGGAATCCAGAACTTGAGGAGAATGGCATTAGCCGCGTCTATAAAACTTGTCCTTACACATCGAAAAAAGGAGGCAAAAACTATGGAACAATGTGATGACAAACACATGACTCAGCCTTACCTTTGCGGCCGGCTCCTATCCGTGCTCGAGGAACTTCAAATGCAGGCTGCCTGGCCCGGAAAACTGAACACAACACTTGTTGACAGATTTTATGGAACAGCCTCAACAGCTCCAGATTCAGTTTTCGGAAACCTCATTAAAACAGCCACGGCTTACCACCTTCCCAAATTACGCAAAGCGAATCGCGGTTATTCGAAAATGAAACATCTTTTAGAAGATATTATGTCTAAAATTGTAGAAGCAGGTCATTTCCCAAAACCACTAATGCTAAGAGATCAGGCGGAGTTTGCACTTGGTTTTTATCACCAAAGCGCTGAATTTCGGAAAGAACGACCGCATATTAAAAAGGAAGACATTTCTTTCGGGAAAATCACAGAAGGAGATTTAACATGAATTATTTGGATCCGTCCAAGAGGCACGAATTTGTGGTGCTTTTCGATGTTACAAACGGCAATCCCAACGGTGATCCGGATGCAGGAAACCTGCCACGCGTCGACCCGGAGACAAATCATGGTCTCGTTACCGACGTATGTTTAAAGCGTAAGGTGCGGGACTATATTGAAGAGGTGCTTGGAAAACCAATCTTCATTCAAAGTGAAACAGCTTTGAATTCTTTAATCACTCAAGCAGCCAAGGAAAGCGGTTACGAACCGCCGAAAGCCGTAATTGATGACGATGATGTTATCGATTGGCTGCAGGAAAATCCGGTTGAGGAACTTGAGCTTGATGGCAATATTCTAACCTTCACAGGAGAAAAATTTGTAAAAAGTACAGTCAAAAAAAATTTGATTAGAAATGTTGAGGGTGATAGTGAAATAGCTGCAAAACTTGTCGAAGTATTAATACAGCTTGATAAGTCTAAAAGCAGTAAAAAACTTGATCATGATACTCGCAAAGCAACGCAGGAAACTCTTTTAAAAAAGTACTTTGATATAAGGATGTTCGGTGCGGTTCTATCAACGGGTCTAAATGCAGGGCAGGTGCGCGGTCCTGTACAAATGACATTCGCTCGTTCAATAGACCCTATATATGCCTTGGATTTTTCTATCACCAGGGTAGCAATTACCAAGGAATCGGACAAGTCTCGCAAAGAGACAGAAATGGGCCGCAAACCAATAGTGCCTTATGGCCTTTACAGAGCGCATGGTTTTTTTAATCCCTATTTGGCTGAAAAAACCGGAGTAAGCGAAGAAGACCTTAAAGATTTTTGGGAGTCGCTTTGCAAAATGTTCGAATTTGATCGCTCAGCTTCTCGTGGTGAGATGACCATACGTGGTCTTTACATTTTTACTCATGAGAACAAAAAGGGCAATGCTCCTGCCCACAAATTGTTTGAGCTGATTACAGTAAAAAAGGAAGAAGGTGTTTCTGTTCCTCGAAATTTTAGTGATTATAAAGTTATTGTACAGAGGGATCTGCCCCCGGAAGGTATAAAACTTCACGACAGGCTTAAAGAAACCATAATATTTTAATCGGCATGTACTCAGAAGACGATCTTATTCCAATCTCGGCCCTCCAACACCTCGCTTTCTGCGAGCGGCAGTGGGGATTGATTCATCTCGAGGGTCTCTGGGCCGAAAACCTGCTGACAGTTGAGGGGGGACACCTGCACGAGCGGGCTGACTCTGGCGAGACCGAGTCCCGGGGAGAAGTGCGGATCGCGCGAGGACTGCGCCTGCGCTCTCTCAGGCTCGGCCTGTCCGGAAAGGCGGATGTGGTCGAGTTCCATCGCCTGCCTGAGATTGAGAATACCCAGGCAGATCTGAGAGAAAGGCCTGCAGGAGTTCGCCTGGACAGGGTTTCCGGGCTCTGGCTGCCGGTGCCTGTCGAGTATAAGCGGGGCAGGCCAAAACCTGGCCGCTGCGATGAGGTGCAGCTTTGCGCCCAGGCCCTTTGCCTGGAAGAAATGCTGGAAGTAGTGATTCCCTCCGGCGCTTTGTTCTATGGAACCCCCCGGAGACGCTACGAAGTTTCATTCGATGCCGCGCTGCGCAAGGAAACCGAAGAGCTCACGGCACGCCTGCACGAGCTGACCCGTGAAGGAAAGACCCCCGCGGCCCGGTACGAGAAAAAATGCAAGAGCTGTTCTCTCGAATCTTTCTGCCTGCCCAAGGCTACAGGCTCAAGACACAGCGCCGCAAAGTATTTGTCCTTGGCTATCACAGATGCGGCAGGCGGATTGCGGGAGGAAATGACATGAGACACTTTCTGAATACATTGTATGTCACCACCCAGGGCGCTTATCTGGCGCGAGAGCGCGAGACACTGGTTGTCAGGGTCGGGCAGGAGACCAGGCTGCGTGTGCCGATTCATACGCTGGGCAGCATTGTCTGTTTCGGACTTGTCTCCTGCAGCCCCCAGTTGATGGAGATGTGCGGGAAAAGAAACGTGCTTATTTCTTTCCTCAGCGAGAGGGGCAAGTTTCTGGCGCGGGTCGAGGGGCCGGTCTCAGGGAATGTCCTGCTGCGTCGCGCCCAATACCGCCGGGCTGACAATGAAACAGCCAGCGCAGCGCTGGCCCGGGCTGTGGTGGCCGCGAAGATTGCCAACAGCCGGACAGTGCTGCTTCGAGCCGCACGGGACCATCCCGGAAATCCGAATAAGGACGCCCTTGAAGCGGCCATCCGCCGGCTCGAACGCCTGCTGGATGAATTTCAGAGACCCCTGGACCTGGATGGCATAAGGGGCCTCGAGGGAGATGCGGCGCGGACTTACTTCAAGGTTTTCGACTGTCTGATCACCGCGCAGAAAGAGGACTTCTTTTTCCGCGAGCGCAACCGCCGCCCGCCGCTTGATAACATGAACGCACTCCTTTCATTCTTTTACGCCCTGCTGGCCCATGACGCCACCTCGGCCCTGGAAGCCTGCGGTCTCGACCCGGCTGTGGGCTATCTCCACCGGGACCGGCCCGGACGGTCGGGGCTGGCTCTTGATCTCATGGAAGAGTTCCGCCCGTTTCTAGCAGACAGGCTGGCGCTCTCTCTGGTAAACCGGCAGCAGATCAGGGGAAAAGGGTTCAAAAAGACCGAGTCCGGCGCGGTCCTGATGGATGACAAAACTCGTAAAGAGGTGCTGGTAGCTTATCAAAAAAGGAAACAGGATGAAATCCAGCACCCGTTCCTGGGTGAGAAGGTGCAGGTAGGGCTTCTGCCTCACCTGCAAGCGATGCTTCTGGCGCGCTGCCTGCGCGGTGACCTGGATGGATATCCTCCTTTTTTCTGGAAGTAGAAAGATCCTTCAGGTTTAAAAATATAACCTTGATTGATTCCATCAGTCGTGGAGTCATTTGGGCAACTGGACCACAGCAGGAGTACACCTTTATGATGGTACTGGTGACATATGACGTGAACACTGAGTCGGCGGAGGGTCGACGAAGGCTTCGCCGCGTGGCCAAGATCTGCGAGAATTACGGCCAGCGGGTGCAGAACTCGGTATTCGAATGCCTGGTTGAGCCGGCGCAATGGGCTGTCCTGCGCAAAGAACTGGTTGATGAGACCGATGGAAAACAAGACAGCCTGCGATTTTACTTTTTAGGTAAGAACTGGAAAAGAAGAATTGAGCATGTAGGGGCAAAACCGGCATACGATCCTCAGGGGCCGCTCATTATTTAACGGACTTTGCGCGGACCCCAAGCGGCCATGAATTTCCCGGGGGGTTCGCGATACTCTTAACTATTTGACAGGAAAGGATTTATAATTTAAAGCATTTGATCTGGCTCTACGGATTGATATGTTTTCCACGGGTTCGTGGAAAATGGCTTTTAAGTCTTAAAGTATCATGAGGTTAACGACTGACAGTCGCCCCCCGCGCGGGGTCGTGGATTGAAACATGTATATCTTGCTTATTTTCCATTATTGTTTCTTGTCGCCCCCCGCGCGGGGGCGTGGATTGAAACT
>DATKXY010000035.1:0-16923 GCA_035528795.1 archaeon
TATTTATGGAATCATGCACTTGTAAATAATACAGGCTAATCAGCCAATACCCCGAGCAAACCTTCGACAGCCATCCCGTAACCCGCCGGACCGAAACCGCAGATTATACCCAGAGCCTTGTCAGCCAGGGTTGAGCGGTGACGGAATTCCTCGCGGGCGAATATATTTGACAGATGGACCTCGACAAATGGCACGCCCACAGCCAGCAGTGCGTCACGAATGGCCACGCTGGTATGAGTGTAAGCCCCGGCGTTAATCACTATCCCGTCCACCCCTCCGGAAAGCCCCTGAATATAGCCGACCAGCTCGCCTTCGCTGTTGGACTGGAAAAAAGCCAGCCGGCAGGCGTGCTGGAAAGTTTTCTCGAGGCTCCGCCTGATCTCCTCAAGGGAAACCGTTCCGTAAATGTCTTTTTCCCGCTGGCCGAGCAAGTTGAGATTCGGCCCGTTTACAACGGCGATCTTTTTCATCGGAGCTCTTTTTCTTTAAGACCGGAGAGCCAGACTTCCAGCATCCCGACAAATTCGCCTGACTCAGCAGGGATCGATTCCTCTGAGTCGGGTATTTCTTTCTCAGGCGATACCTTTTCTCCCAGAAGGAGCCCGAAAATACTATCGATTCTCTTCTCGAGCCGGTCGAACTTATCAATTGACGGAACCATTCTGTCACCAGCCTCTACGGATACGGCATCCGGCTCCGGGGGAGGCTCCTGAACCAGCGCGATATCCAACAGCTCTTCGCGAGCCGGAAGCATATCGCCGGGTGGTTCCCCGATCCCGGGCGGTCCGGTTTCCCCGGAGCCTGTTTCCGCTGCCTCGCCGGCAGCGGAGGGTGGAGTTTTTTCGCCGAGATGGGAACTCACTTCATCGAGCTTGCGTCTCAGGCTCTGGTCTTCTCCGGAGCGGGCCAGGAGCTCGCGGTAAATCTTGTAAGCCCGATCGAAATGGCCCTGCAGGCGGTAGATATCCGCCAAAGTATGAGTCAGGAAAATCTCACCGGGTTCCGGAGGGCCGGGAGCTTCTTCCTGATCCAGGGCTGGAGCGGCTGTACCGCTATCAGCGTGGACAGTGATTGTCTCCTCCTCTCTCCCGGGGCGGGAAGTCCGGTCATCAACCGAGGGTGCGCGTGTCTCTTTTTCCTTTTCAAGGGCCTCAAGCGCCCGGGCCACCTGCTCATCGGTGCGATCAATCCTGCGCGCTTCCTGATAGTACGCAAAGGCCCGCCCGGTGTCTCCCCGGAGTCCGGCCAGGCTCGCCAGACCTTTAAACGCCTCGATATTCCCGCCGTCGTCCGCTTTTATCTCTTCGAAAGTCTTCTGGGCCTCCTCGAGCTCTCCCATTTCGCTCTGGCACCTGGCCAGGAGCACGCGGGCGCTCTTAAAGTCCGGAAACTTCTCTAAACCCTCCCGGCAGAGTTTTGCGGCACGCTCCAGCTCGCCGGCGCGGCTCAGAGCATCCGCCAAGGGAAGAAACAACCGGGAATCGGGAGCCTCGGAAAAGCGGCTCTCGAGAATTTTGATTTCTTCTTCGAGGTCCATAATACCTGCGCGCTTTTCGAGAAATATTTGTCTGAAATAACGAGGTTTAGCCAAAGTCTCAGGAAATCAAAACGCCTTTTCGACCACCAGTTCGGCTAAAGGGATCAAACACCCGGCTGCAGATTTTATCAGATCGTCCAATTCTTAAAATTTAGCTTTTTATAATAGCGGCCATAATATTGAAAGTCAATGGTTTCTTAAGGGGGGAATTGTCCTGCTTCAGAGGACAGAATTTTAAATAAGGATAATTTAGCTGATGCAAAACTTGATTTTTTAGCTTATTACTTTAATATTTAATAGCTTTATTGTCACTGTCTCTTTTTTTGAAATTTTATTATCTCAAAATCGCTTTTCCAATCGGCTCACACGATAACCTTAATTCTTACACCCTGTTAAAATGGCGTGTGAGGGGAAAAGTATCAATTTCAGCAAGGATCCCTGAACCATGATGCAGACATTTCGCAGCAACATGAAAATCATTTTTTTCATCCTCATTTTCTTTTTCGTGGGCTGGATGGCTGTTACCCTGACCGGGCTCGACGATTACCTGATCCAGCAAAACCGGGCCGATGTGAAAGGAATGAGGTTCGCAGGCACAGTGAACGACGAGCCGATCACCCGTTCCATTTTCGAGACCAGAGTCCAGCGTACGGTGGATATGGTGACCAACCAGCGGGCCGGAGCAAGCCTTTCGTCCTGGGAGATAGACCAGGTGGCCGATCAGGTCTGGTCAGATATGGTGAATGACATAATCCTCAAACGCATTTATCTCCAGCACGGGATAAAAGTAAGCAATGCTGAGGTAGTCGAGTATATCAAGGACAACCCGCTGCCCGAGCTGGCGCGCGAGCCTTCGCTTCAAACAGACGGCCGCTTCGATTTCGAGAAGTACTACGCCCTGCTCGCCAACCCTCAGGCCGCACAACTGGTGCTCCAGCTCGAGCAAGATGCGCGGGAGAGGATCCCGACCCTCAAGCTTTTCCTGGATATTGCCTCGATTTACAAACTTACCAATAACGAGCTCGAGCAGGTCTTTAAGGCAATGGAAGAAAAGGTCAAAGTGCGTTATATACATTTCGCGACCGACTCACTGGTGGCGGATGAGGATGTTTCCGTGACCGAGGATGAAATCAAGCAGTATTACGGGGATCATAAAGAGGATTTCAACCGGCCCGATATGGTCGACCTTTCCTATATAATAATACCTCTGAGCCCTGGGAGTGAGGACACAGCCGCGACATTAGACTCTCTGCAGAATATAAAAAAGCTGCTCGAGGAGGGAGAGAACTGGGACAGCGTAGCCTTGCATCATTCCGAAGGCCCGCTCGCCTCCAAGGGCGGCAATCTCGGCTGGTTCTCTCAAGGTGATTATACTGATAAAAAAATGGTCGATCTGGCATTTTCACTCAAGCCCGGCCAGATTTCGCCCCCTGCGCTGACAGACAACGGATGCCAGATAGTGCGGGTCGACAGCGTGCGCGAAAAAAAGGGCAAGCGGGAGGTCAAGGCGCGGCGGATACTTAAAAACATTGTAGCCGGGACGAAAAGGACCAACGATCTTAGAAGCAGGGCAAGAGCTCTGCGCAAGCTGATGCGGGGCACCGAAACAGCATTTAAAGAGGTCTGCGCCGACAGCGGATTCAGCGTCACCAGAACCGAACTTTTCCCTATCGGAGGCCAGATCCCGGGGGACATCGAAACCAACCGGGAATTTCTGGACTTCATTTACAGCGCCAAGGCGGGAACAATCAGTTATCCGATAATCACGTTGACCCAGGGAAAAGCCGAAACCGGCAAAGCATTAGTGATCGCGTATGTTGAGGATCGCAAAGAAAGCGGCATTATTCCTCCGGAGGAAGCTGCATCCTCGGTCAGGCGCCTGTTGATAATGGAGAAGAAGAAGGTTAAAGCAACTGAAAAAATCAAAAAGCTCCTGGCAGATTATGCGGATTTCGATAGTCTGGCAGCCTTTGCCCAGGCCAAAGGCATAGCGATCCAGACCTCTCCCGAGTTTACCCGTTTAATGGGTCTGGCTGGAATCGGCCGCAGCAACGCTTTCATAGGAAACGCTTTCGGTCTGCCGGCGGGAGTAAAAAGCGACCTCATCGAGGCTGGAGACGATTTATACCTGCTTGAGGTAATAAGCAGGACAGAAGCCGATATGGAAAAATTCGAGAAAACCCGGGAACAGTTAGCCCAGCAGCTACGATCTCAGAGGATGCAAACTATTTTCACCCTGTTCACCCAGGAGCTGAGAAGAAAAACCAAAATAGAGGATTTGCGCAAGCTTCCGCCATCGGATACTCTTAACAAAGCCCTCAATTCAGCAGAACTACAGTAACTCATATCACAAGAGGGATTGTGATTATGGCGATCAACGAAAACTATTATAAGAATTTATTGGATAAGCTATATGACGGGATATGCAGCGTTGATCGACACAAGAAAATCAACTACTGGAACAAGACTGCTGAAAAAATTACGGGTTATCGGGCAAAGGAGCTGCGGGGGAAAAAATATGGTATCGATATTCTTTTGCAATCCCCCGGCGAGGAGCATAGCTCGACATTATCTCTGATTGAGCAGACCCTGGCCGACGGTGTCCCCCGGGAAGGAGAGTACTTTATCCGGCATAAGGAAGGCCAGGAAATTCCTGTATTAATCAGAACAGAGCCATTAAATGACTCCAAGGGCGGGATCTCAGGCGCGGTACAAATCCTGCGCGACAATTCTTCTAAAATCGCCACCCGCACCATGATTGACAAGCTGCGGGAACTGGCCATGATCGATCCGCTTACGGGACTGGCCAACAGACGTTATATCGACAAGATACTGGACAGCAAGACTAACGAGATGTGCCGGTACGGCCTCAATTTTGGAGTGCTCTTTATAGATATCGATTTCTTCAAATCAGTCAATGACCGCTACGGCCATGATCTGGGCGACAAAGTATTGTGGATGGTGTCCCGCTGTATGTCGAATGTGATCAGGTCTTCGGATATTCTGGGACGCTGGGGTGGAGAGGAATTCGTGGCCGTTATTCTCAATGTCAACCGCGAGCAGCTTTATTTTGTAGCCGAAAAGCTGCGCTCCTATATAGAACAAACGGATATCAAGAACAACGACATGCATGTCAAA
Organism: archaeon; assembly: GCA_035528795.1. Taxonomy (GTDB): domain Bacteria; phylum Gemmatimonadota; class Glassbacteria; order GWA2-58-10; family GWA2-58-10; genus DATKXY01. The sequence continues at coordinate 4,676 of DATKXY010000035.1, forward strand.
GTAACAGTCTCGATTGGCGCCACGCTGGCGGATCCGGAAAAGATGAAGGACAAAAAAAGTATTCTCAAAAAAGCCGATGAACTGATGTACAAGAGTAAAATAGCCGGACGGAATCGGGTGACAATAAATTAGAAGCGGCTCATTTCTTTTATCTCTCACCGTATAAATACTGCTTAATTTGGGGACTGCTCCGGCCGCCTTGAGTAAATGCGGCTGCCGAACCTCACCAGCGGCTTAAATAAAAGATTTAAACAGATAAAAGGCGATAAACAGTCCCAGAACACTTACCAGATTGACCTTGACCATCAAGGGTCCCAAAGTCAGAGCCACTATCGCCAGGTCTACGGATATCGGGCCGAATTTGCCAACTATGGAGGTCAAAAAGAAATCCTTGGCCACACCGTCCGGGATGACCGAGGACAGAACCTCACCCAGATAGCCACCCACCAGCATGCCGATCACCAGAACAATCGCATAGACTGATAAACGCTTACGGTGCAAGGCCACCTCCTCCTATCAAAGCCTGTAATTAATTCTAGACCGCTCGCCTGTCCAGCGGGACCGACCCAGTCGAGATCAATCTTCCGGAGGCGAGAAGGGGAATGCGACGGCAAAAATGATAGCTCGTGAATCCGACAAAACAGCCGTACAACAGGCTGAAAAAAACCACCACCGGCCATAAAAGCTCGATCACCCCAAAGCTTGAGACTGCAGCGGAGACCAGTATCAACTGCGTGAAATTATGGGCCAGCGCCCCCAGTAAGCTCACTCCGACAAAACCCAGCGCCGGCATGGCCCAATACACCGCCGGCGCCATGACCAGAAATGAGATCAGACCTCCGGAGAAACTCAACAGGAAAAAAGGAGTGAACAATCCCCCTCTGAATACGGCGCCAATAGTGATCCGCAGCAAATGCACAGCCAGAGCCACCCGCCATCCCACACAAACAAGCAGCGCCAGAGTGACTATATTTGCCAGCCCCACCTTTATCCAGGGAACCGGCTTGGGAAAAGCGGCATCCAGAACAAAAAGCACGAGTTCGAAAACTGTCGCCATGGCTATCAGGCTCAATCTCTCGATTCGCCGGCGGACAGCCCCCGCGCAAACAGTAGTCTCAGATTTCAAGTCTGCTCCAGCTCCTCTGCTGACTAACGGCTTATAGCATCGAGCCCCTCGCTCCTCGACAAATCACCGCCCTGGATTCTCGCCAACACACGGCCGGGAGCGCAAACCAGAACCGACCCCCTGCGGCTTATCGGGCCTGTTTTCTCGCATATTTTAAGCGGACAGGGGGAATTTTTGAAGCTTAAAGCGCCCCCGCTGACAACCACCGTGACCGCTCCCAGGGCACCCTGGACCACCAGGGTGGTGTCATGCGAGAGCTCGAGCCTGGAGACGACCTTATCTCCCACTTTTATCACCGCCTCGAGGGAGCTTGCGCCGGCAGCCACATCCCGGCTCTGCCTGAGCCAGTAAAAGCCGACAGAACTGGCTCCGATCAATATCAGAAGCAGCAAATCAAGAAAAGTATAAAGGGGCGGCAGTCTGAATTCCTGTTGTCTCATAAATCCACCGGCCCGGAAAAAACCGCGCTAGGGTATGAGCTGCCCGGCAAGATCCGGTTTCATAAGCTCTAAAAAGCTCCCAGTGGCCGCATAAGTGAAATTGCCGCTTTCGGTTTCCCCATCCTCAGCATAAAGGATCAGGCCCTTGGCGCCTGACTGCTCAAGATACTCGATTCCCCGGTCAGCCCCCATGACAAAAGCCGCCGTGGCCATTCCATCGGCCTCCATACAACTGGAGGCGATCACTGTCACGCTGAGCACTCCTCTTGCGGCAGGGTAGCCGGTAGCCGGATTCAGGATATGGTGGTATCTCCTGTTTCCCAGGATAAAATACCTCTCATAATCACCTGAAGTGGCTACATAAAAGCCCTCGGTCAGGTCGATCACCCCGATATGGCGGGAATTTACTCTTGGATGCTGAACCCCGACGCGCCAGCTCCTGCCGTTAGAACCCACACCGAGCACCCCGATTTCGCCGCCCAGGTTTACCAGAGCCTTCCTTACCCCGCATGATGCAAGAACGGCAATCGCCCGGTCAACGGCATAGCCCTTGGCGATTCCTCCCATATCGAGGCTTCCTGCGTGCTCACCGATTTTGACTGAGTCTCCACCGGCTGTGATTACGATTTCACGGCCCCAATGCGTGGACTCCACAATTGCGCTGATCCTGGAAGAATCGGGAACCTGAAGATTCTTCCTCTCGGCATTGAAACCCCAAAGGGCGATAAGCTTACCCATCGCGGGTTCGAAAACTCCCCCTGAGAGCTTGCGAATCCGTAAAGCCGCTCTCAGGACCCGGGACATATCCGCACTCACCGGGAGCGGCTCCGGGCTGCCTGCGGCTTTGTTCAAAAAGCTCAGCTCGCTTTCCGGATCATTGGGATCGAACATCTTATGCAGGCGGCGCACCTCTGCGAGAGCTTTATCAGCCGCTTTTTCCGCCAATTTCTCGTCATGGGTCAGCACCTTAACAGTCAGCACAGTGCCCATGGCGAAGCCGTCGAACACATAGCTGGCTTCCGGGACAGTCTCCCGGTGTAAGACTCTTGTGCCGAAAACCTTGATACCGACAACCAACAGTATCAATAGAAGAAGAGGTATGAGGCGGGTCGCTAATCTATCGGTCACGTTCAACGATTAAATCCACCAGTTCGCGTAATCTAAAGCCCAATTCTCCTGGTATTGTATCCACCAGACGCAGGGCCTCGTAGGCGAGGTCGGTCACTTTGGACCAGGCATAATCGAGACCGCCATAAGCCACCACCAGCCCGGTAATACGCTCGGTCTCCCGGCGGCCGATTTCTTCACTGGAGAACGCCTCTTTGACCTCGGCCACTGACTCTTTATCCATGCGGGATAAGGCGTAGATCAACGGCAGAGTCATCTTGCGCTCTCGGATGTCCATCCCGATCGGTTTGCCGGTCTCAGGGGATGATCCGATATAGTCCAGCAGATCGTCAGTGAGCTGGAAAATCGAGCCGAAAAGCATGCCGAACTCTTTTAAGAAGTCCCGCTGGCTGCTTCCATCCAGCAGCGAGGCAACCGTGCAGGTAGCGCTGAACAGGGCGCCAGTTTTCTCACGGATGAAAGTGAAATAGTCCTCCTCGGTCACATCAAAATTTCCTTCCATGGACATCTGCCGCATCTCACCGGTTGCCAGACTCTGGCAGGCGGTAGTGATTTCTCGGACTATCTCAAGGTTGCCCAGTTTGATTAGCTCGTCAAAAGCCTGCGCCAGAAGATAATCACCCATAATTACGCTGGTTTTGTGATTCCATTTGGAGTTCAGGGTCTGGATCCCACGTCTGGATGTAGACTTGTCTATTGAATCATCATGAACCAGGGAAGCTGTGTGAATGACCTCGATAGCAGCCCCGGTGGAGATCAAATCCTCGAGCCTGGATCGCTTCCTGTCCGCAGACAGGAGAAGCAAAGTGGGGCGGATCATTTTACCGGATTTCGAGAAAAGGTGAACTATCACCTCGTCAATCGGCTTAAAACAACTGACCAATAATTCGTCTATCCGCACCCGGATAGCTCCGAGTTCCTCCTCCAGTGGAGCCTGGACCTGGGCCAGCCTCTCAGGCCACATGTACTTGAGATCCGTTTTCAATTTCAGAAAAGACCCCTTGGGTAACGGTCAACTGATGCTAAAATTTACAATGAATGACAATCGTTTATCAAGCTAACATATCAAAGGGTTAAAGTCAACAATCCGGCAAAGTTATTCAACTTTTAATCCTTAAATGCAGGCTACAGGCTGTGGGCTGCAGGCTATAGGCTACAGGTGTAAATAAACAGAAAAGCACTTGACATATAGAAAATTAGAAAATAGATTGAAGGTTCTCCTGCCGCAAGCTATTCCTTTAGCGATTCTTCACCTGATTTTTAAAAAGTCCGGTAAAACACAAATGTTTCGACTAGCTCTCTCCAACCTGACCCACCGGAAAATGAGAAGCGCCATAAGCGTGATGGCCCTTTCTGTGGGAATCTGTCTTTTCGTGATCCTCTGGGGTCTGGTGAACGGGGTCTTAAACGAGTTCACGGAGCGGATCCGGGGCATCGGCGCCGATATCACTGTTATCCGCACTGGCTCAAATCCACTGCTTTTCGGCTCCGGAGTACTGCCTTATAAGCTCGGCGAAAGCTTGCGCCAGGTACCCGGCGTGCGTACGGCGAGCCCGGTGCTGATCTGGAAAACAAGTATCGGAAAAGCGCCTTACAACATATTCGGCATAGAGCCTGAAGAGTTCAAGGACCTGGGAGGCGAGCTGATTTTCCTTGCCGGCCGGAGCATAGAAGCGCCTGACGAGATATTTATTGACAGCCGGATCGCCCAGCTCGAAGGCCTTTCTGTGGGGGATACCCTTCATATCCTGGGAGAGAAATTCAAAATCGTGGGGATTGTCAGGCCCGGGGTGGGCACGAGGGTCTTTCTACACTATGATAAATTGAGCGAAATCACCGGTCAAAAAGACAGAGTGAGCCTCTTTTTCGTAAGCGCCGAGTCCCCGGAGCGGGTGAGCGAAGTCGCTAGCCAGATCGCCGATAAATTCAAGGGGGTGGAAACCCAGTTCATGTCTAATATAGCCTCATCGATGGGCAGTTATCTGAAAGCACTCAACCAGTTCATCCGGGCAATCAACTATACGGCGCTTGTGATCAGCGCACTGGTGATTCTTTTGTCAATGTACACTACGGTTGTCGAGAGGACCCGGGAGATAGGAATCCTGAAATCCCTGGGAGCTTCCAAGGGTTATATCCTCTCGACCATCATGACCGAGGCTTTCCTGCTCTCTCTTCTGGGGAGTATCTGCGGCATAGGGCTGGCCTTGGCCAGCAGAGCCGCTATCGAATGGAATTTTAAACTGCTTACAGTGGATATTTCAGTGGAGCTGGCTATTAACAGCATCCTTCTCGGCTTCGTTGTCGGCGGTCTGGGCGCTCTATACCCCGCTCTCTGGGCCGCCCGCCAGGACCCGATCAAAGCCCTGGTTTACGAATGAAGTCCGGTTCCCAGCACACCCAGGTTAAAGGCGGGACACCCCACCTGCCTGTTTGAAAATCCCCGAGACCAATGAATTACCCTCGGCTCGCTGCGCCAGCCTCGGAGAATATCCTTGCCTTGATGACCTCTTATACTAAGTTGCAAATAAAATGATATTTATTAATCAGGTCTTGCCTGTCGAATATTAATTTCATTTTATAACTGTCAAGGAGTCAGAATCCCTCCCCTGCCCGGATTACAGCCCTTGGTCATTCATAAACTCAGGGTTTGATGTTTTTGGGCGGGAGTGGAGTTTCTGACTTCTGTATTCATATTTCTGACTTCTTATTTTATTTTTGGTACCGGCTTTGCCAACTTAGCAGCAGAATATAAAGTATCTCTATGAACGCAACTTGGTATTAAATATAGCATGAAAGTATTACCTATGTATCCGAACGAGTGTCACCCATGCGTCTTTACAAAACATAAACCGCCCCTGCGATCTCGATCCGTTCGATCATTTGAAAACGTTTTTTCAACACACTTCCGGACAAAGGTCGAAACCTCGGGGTTGTGACCCTTTAGTCTATATCCTGAAGCCTTTCCCCTTATAGTCTATAAAACATGAATCGGTTGGACATAAAAGACTCAACCATCTAAATCAAACTTGTCACTGCTTTAGAAGAAGGCGCACCAATACAGTGCGCAGCATGCTGAGGATCAGAAAAGCGATAATCGGAGAAAAATCGATCCCGGCAAAGGGTGGAATAAGCGCTCTGAAGGGTGCCAAAAAGGGTTCGGTCACCTTGACCAGCAGCCTGATCCAGGGGTTGTAGTAATTGACTCTGATCCAGGAAAGTAATATCCGCGCCAGGAGCAAAAATCCGTAGATATTGATTACGATGTCCACCAGTTTTACCACACCAGGCATAGCAGTATCTCCCTCGAAAAAGTGGTTCTTTTCAAGTCTTCAGGCCAATCTGCCGATATTTTTAATTGCAGGGCTTTTTTCCAGGCTTTCTGCACTCATAAAAGCAGGCAGGGATCGCCCCAGGCTAAACATCATCATGGAGGATGATATGGATAGAAGAGATCGTGTCCGCACCAGAGGCGCCAAAACAGGAATCGGCATTCATCTCCGGTTAGAGAAACCGGCCGGTTCCTGTAAACTCACGCGATCTGCCAAGGTGCCAGAAAACACTGACCAGGGCTGCTGGTTTTTCCCTGAGCAGGAGACCACCCGCAAACTGGGCCTGTCAAAAAAAACAGAAGATCTCGAGTCCTCATCGGGTTGCGGGTCTATCCTCTAAAAGTCATTCGGTTCTTTGTTTTCAGCTCGAGCTGGCAGATAAATACGGCAGGGGTGACTATCCGGTCACCCCTGCCGTATTTAAAGGGATTTAGATTCTATGCTGCAGGCGGGGGTCGAGCACATCCCGCAGCCCGTCTCCCAGCATGTTGAAACCCAGTACAGTCACGAGGATCGCCAGGCCCGGAAAGGCGCAGACCCAGGGCCTGGTGGTCAGGAAGAACTGGCCCTCGGTGATCATTGACCCCCAGCTTGGCACAGGCGGCTGAGCGCCCAGACCCAGGAAACTCAACCAGGCCTCGGTCAGGATATTTCCCGCCACACCTAAGGTGAGCGCCACACACAATGTTCCCAGAGTATTAGGCAGCACGTGGCGCAGGACTATTCCCAGCGGGCCCACCCCGATAGAGCGGGCCGCCGTCACATAGTCGCGGCTCTTGATTGCCATCACCTCGGCCCTGACAAGCCTCGCTATGCCCGCCCAGCCCACCAGCCCCAGGACCAAAAAGATCTTTGTCACCGTGGGATTTTCAAACACCGCCATGACCGCCAGGGCCAAAAGCGCTGTAGGGAAGGCCAGCACTATATCTGTAAACCGCATCAGAATCTCATCCACCCAGCCTCCGGCATAACCCGCCAATGCTCCGACCGCCGTTCCGACCAGACCGGAAATGAGCACAGCCAGGATGCCGATAGACAGCGAGATCCGCCCGCCGTAGATTACCCGGCTCAGTATATCTCTTCCCAGATAGTCCGTGCCGAAAGGATGGGCCCTGGAAGGCGGCTCCATCACACTGCTTATATCCACTGCATAGGGACCGTGAGGGGCCAGAATATCAGCGCCGAGAGCGGAAACGATCAGGATCACGGCCAGCGCCAGGCCGAACCTGAGATTATACGAACGGCTCCTCGCCCTGCTCATAACTCACCTCCGGCGCCGCGATATCCGGGCAGACGGACACGGGGATCGATCCAGCCGTAGAGCAGATCGATCACCAGGTTGGCCATTACAAAAACAAACGCCAGGAAGATCACTCCACCCTCGACCACAGGCAGATCCCGCACCAGAATGGCATCATAGATCGCCCGGCCCAGGCCCGGCCAGGCGAAAACAGTCTCAGTGGCCACGGAGCCGCCCAAAAGACCGGCCAGGTTGGTGCCTACCACAGTCACCAGGGGGATAGCGGCATTGCGCATCACGTGCCTGCCGACTATCCGGTATTCGGGGATCCCTCTGGCGCGGGCCGCCAAAACAAACTCGGAACGCTGGACCTCGAGAAAGCTCGAACGGGTTATCCGGGCGAAGTAGCCGGTACTGATAGCGCTCAGGCTGACTGCCGGCAGGAGCAGGTGCCGAAAACTCCAGCCCTCGCCATATCCGCCCACCGGCAGCCAGCCCAGCCAGACAGAAAAAACCACGATCAGCATCAGCCCGAGCCAGAACACAGGTGTTGAGATTCCCAGCAGGCTGAGAAACATCACCCCATGGTCAAGAAAACGTCCATGAAACCGGGAAGACAATATGCCGGCACTCACTCCAAAAACAAGGGCGATCAAGATCGAAGCCACGGCGAGTTTCAAGGTGGCCGGGAATCTTTCAAAAACAACTGCCGCAACCGGTCTCCGCTGGCGGTAAGAATAACCCAGGTCACCCCGGGCCAGGTTCGAAAGAAACATGCCATAGCGGGCCAGAAGCGGCCTGTCGAGACCCATTTTGCGGCGCAGAATCTCGATAGTTTCCTGGTCGGCATGCTGACCGGCCATCAGTCTGGCCGGATCGCCGGGCACCACGTACATCAGAGCGAAAACAAGAGTGGCTATGCCCCAGAGAACCGGGACAAGTGAAAGAAGCCTTCTGGCAATGAAAGATAGCATTTCCGGTCGACACCTGTTCTGTCAGACTAAATGGACTCCGTTTCAACAACATCCTCTGGACCGGGGATCAAAACCCTTCCCTACTGTGCTCTTTTCAGCTTCGCCAGCGGAAAGGCCCAGATACCCACCGTGGGGAATGCCGCTCCGGTCCACCGGGATTTAAGCAGGGCCACCTGGCCGGGATGAAAGAGAAAAATCCAGGGCGCTTCGTAACTTATTATCTCTTCCGCCTCCCTGTAAAGCTTCTCTCTCAGGCCGAAATCGGCTGACATGGCGGCCAGTGTCAGAAGACTGTCGACCTGGGGGTTTGCGAAACGGGTATAATTTCCGGCATCCCCCCAGTTTTGGGAGTGGAACAAGGTATAGAGAAAATTGTGCGCATCGGGAAAGTCTCCGACCCAGCTTCCGCGAAAAAGCTCGGATTCCCCGGCCCTCACGGCTGCTAAAAAGGCCGCCCACTCGAGGCTTTTAAGACGGATCCTGACACCGATCTCAGCCAGGCAGGCCTGCACGAATTCGCAGATTCTCCTGTCCACAGGATCGTTATTGTAAAGAAGCGTGATCTCCTCCAAATCCTTCCCGCCCGGATAGCCGGCCTCGGCAAGCGCCTGGCGTGCCTTTTCCGGATCGTAAGGATAGCCTTTCAGTGCGGAGTTGCGCCCCGGGAGACCGGGAGGGATCGCTCCGGTAGAGACCACATCGATCCCCTCTCCCAGGATATTCACGATCGCCTCTTTGTTTACAGCCCAGTTGAAAGCCTGGCGCAGCTTGAGGTTGCCTTTGAATGGGCTGCGCGTTAGGTTGAATCCCAGGTAGCGGACAGACAGTCCGGGCCAGAAGTGGAATTCCTCCCCGGCCCGCTTTTGCGATAACGAGACCAGTCCCGGCGGCAACTGGTCGAGAAGATCTAGCTCGCCGGCGCGGTATTTCTCCAGAGCCACGCTGATATTGGGCACCACGATAAAATCCACCCTGCTGATCGAAGGCGGGCCCGGCTGCCCGTAATTCTCAAAGCGCTCGAGCACTATGCGGCTGTCATGCTGCCAGGCCATAAACCGAAAGGGGCCGCTGCCTGCAGGCTCCTGGCCAAAAACATCGTCTCCCAGCCTCTCCACTTCCTCCCGCGGCACTATGCTTGCGCCCACCGTGGTCAACTGCACCAGAAACGGGGCGTAAGCCCTCTCCAGCCGCAGCACGACAATACTGTCTCCCAGTGTTTTTATTCCCTCCACGTGCCCTGAGTCACCCGCTCTGAACTTTGCCGCCCCTAAAAGGGGCAGGAGTATCCAGGGTCTCTCGCTGGCTTGTTCGGGATCGAGAAGCCTTTCAAACGAGTAGCGCACGTCCCCGGCGTTGAGCAGGCGGCCGTTGTGGAAGCACACGCCCCGGCGCAGGAAAAAGCGAAAGGCCAGACCTCCTTCCTCGATCTCCCATCTTTCCGCTATGGCAGGCACAAGCTCGCCGGTCTCGGGATCCAGGCGCAGGAGTGGATCAAAAATGTTATTGACCACGGTCTGCGAAACGAAGTCAGCGCTGTGAATGGGATCAAGGGAAGGCGGATCGCCGGGGATGCGGAAACGGAACACGGAGAGCGAAGGATCATTTGAGCGGATTTTTCGCGGCGCTTCCTGAGAGCAGGCGCCCCAGAAAACGAAAAAAAACACTGCCGCTGTGAGCCGCGCACGGGAAAGCTTGATCATCTCGCCTCAAATGACAAGTTTGAAACTGTGTCTTCTCAAGTTCGGAAATTTCAATCCAGGTATGCGCAGCAGCGGGGCTAGTGAGCGAGAACCCATCCGGATCTATTATGCTTGTCAAAATGGCCCTGCTCGACAATCTGACTGCCCACCGCGAGCACGTAATCAGTCGAATCGTGGTGAGTGAAATTGGGATGCCCGCTAAGATTTATCCCCACTAAATCATTCGCTGTCCTGCCGGTATAAACCAGAATGTAATGCCTTTTGTTGTAAGGGTTGGGGACAATAAAAATGAGTCTCCAGTTTTCCTGGTCATAGCGCCGGCCGTCCAGAGTCACTTCTCCTTCACCGAAATGGAAAGGGAAGTAATCTTTCAGCTCCCGGGAAACGAGGTTCTCATCTATCGGTCCGTACAGGATGAACGAATAGTTCCTGAGAAGGTCTTCATCCACTTCCACATCAGGATAAACCAGAATGTCGGCATGGAGCTTTTTGTTCAGGAGACCGGCCACTTTATGAGCATAATCTCTCAAGGATGAGTCTGTTTTGCTGGCTGTAGGGTAAACGATCAACAGTTTATCGGGATGGCGACGAAAGATATCATCTATCGGTCCGGTCAATCTCTCGCGGGCTGACTTGTTATATGCCTCTATAATCAGGATAGAGAAAAAAATGACAATCAAACCGTATGTTATAGAACGGTTTCCCATGAAGAGGCCCCGTCTGGTGGGCACACAGGTTCCGGGTCTTATTCTGCTGGTTCGAGATGTTCTTTTATATTCACTCAATGGCTGAACCTACCGTTTAAACCAGACCCTGAACAACAAGTTTTTCCTGCATTTGCTGCAGGTAGCTGTTTACCAGTTCGGGATTTTCAAGGCCCAAAATACCCACTATCACCTTGCCTAAATACATGGCGACCATTTTACCGTAATAGGGATCTTCAGCTTGAAAATAGGGGATCTCATCCTCGCTGTGGTCATTCACATTCTGGCCGTATTTGTCCATAAATCCTTTATAAAGCTGGTAACTATTGAACAAGGAATCCGGGTTTTCAGACATGATGAAAAAGATTTTGAACTCGTTATCCCCGACTTTGTATTCGGCAGTGAAACCGTTTTTAAGAGTGCTTTGTCCGAGCATATCGCGAGCCAGATAGCGTTCGCTGTTGGGCACAAGGCCGTCTTTCGGGAAAATGTCCAGTTCCGGCGGGAATACGGGCTCGGCATGGATTTTTGAAGCAACCACGGAAGAAAGCTTTTCTAATTGCCCCGCCACCTCTTCACCTTCCTGGAAAGCGGTAAGCTTCACATAATAAGGGCCCTGCCAGAAGTGCAAGGCGTTGCCGCTCACATAGCCCTGGGAACCGGTATTGATAAACTGGGCATCGTAAGAGCGCTCGGCCGCGTAGATCCCGAAGCCGCACAACCTGTCGGCCATCCTGTAGATATCGACAACCGCCTGTAAACCGGCTTCTTTGTTCTCGTAATCGGCGGTGACCACTTCCTGGAAATTAAAGACTAGGTAGCCCTCTGCGCCCCCATCAATGTACTCCCAGAGGTTATCCGGGATAAAAGTGCGCACATCCGAGGTGCGTTTCCAGCCTGGGGATTCATTATCTGAAGGCAACAGGCCGGCGAGCGAGGGCAAACTCGCTGCCGGGGAAACTTTTTCTTGCGAAGAGCCTGTACCCTGCCCTGGCGATTGGTCCTGGCGGGAGGTCTTACAGCCGATTATGGCAACAGAGAAGATGAGGAATAAGGAAAAGACGGAAGAAATATATTTGCTGTACATAGGCGAACTGCTCCTCACTCTTGGATTTAAGAAAGCGTGTATGAGAAATTACTGATTGCTGTCACCGGAGTCTCTCCACCAGCGCCTTTCCCGGATATATTCGTCGAATACCGTGCGGTTGCGCAAATTATGGCCGAAAAAGTAAAGTACCAAATTTTCTCTTTCGTAAACCCAGATCTGGTTGAGACGGCTGCCGTAAATCTCGGATGGAGGACCAAGCATGATATAGACTTCCCCCATATCGGTTTCCCAGCCCTCTCTCTGATCGGTAGAAAAATGCTTGTTAGTGTAATCGATGCGCTCGAAATACTGGATCTTCAGTTCGTTAATTTCTGTGGCCGGAACGGGATCCATTTTGTCCCAGAAGGCTTTGAGCGCGGCTGCACGCTCTTGTTCAGGAACCGACCTCAGGCGCTGCATTTCCTTTTCAGTGGCCAGATATTTAAGGTAGCGGATCTCGGTTTCGTAATTCTCTTCCACCCATTCATTGGATTTAATGATCCTGAAATTGAACGAAGTG
>DATKXY010000036.1:0-29536 GCA_035528795.1 archaeon
GGCGGTCACCGATGACCACATCCCACTCCTGAAGGCCGGCATACGCTGCATAGACATTGTACAAATGGGGCTTCCTTACTGGCACACCCAAGGGGACACCCCGGACAAGTGCAGCCCTGCTGCGCTCGAAGCCGTGGGCCGGACATTGGCCGTTGTGGTATATGGCCGAGCCTGGGGAAGATAATATAAAAAAAATGTAACATTCTGCTGCAAAATGAGTTATATTATAAAATATTGCCACATTTCAATTTGGTCATATCTTTAATTCAAGTTTCACCCACCGGACAACACAAGTGCTTAAGTGAATGTTAATTACAGGAGGGATTAATGCGTAAAAGTAAAGACACTGACTCAGGTTTTACCCGATCCGATGGGTCGATAAACCGCCGGGATTTTCTCAAAACGTCATCCATGGCTGCATTTGCTGCTGCCGCCGGTATCGGCGCTGGTTTCAGCGGCGCATTTGGGGCCGAGGAGCGGATCACTGTTAATGGCCTGGCTGGCACTGTGCTGGGCCGGACAGGGCTCAAGGTAACCAAGGTCTCGTTCGGGGGTATGCTGATCAGCGAACCGCCGGTGCTTTTGAGGGTTATCGAGCAGGGCATCAAGCTCGTGCACACGGCGCCAGGTTATACGAACGGGCGCAGCATGGAGGCTTTCGGCCAGACATTTAAAACGAAAGGGGTCCGCGAAAAGGTCGTTTTCGCCCTCAAGGAACGCCCTGAAAACCTCGATGCCTGCTTGAAAGCGCTCAATACCGATTACGTGGACATTCTCGTGCCGCCCTTGCACAGCCTCGGCGAAATCAATGATCCGAGCATTCCGGGAAACTTCGAGAAGGCGAAAAAAGCCGGCAAATGCGGTTTCATGGGCTTTTCCTGTCATTCAGATATGACTAACGTCTTAAATCGAGCCCGCGAGCTGGGATATTTTGATGTTACCCTGATGAGCTATTCCAATGCCGACAATGCCGAATTCGTGGCTGCGGCCAAGGCGGCCAACAAGGCGGGCATCGGAATCATGACAATGAAAGGATTGCCCAAGAATATCGCCCGCAAGGCGGACGGTTTCGATATCGATACCGCTGCCGCCTTGTGTGGCGCCATGGTGGGACCGAAACATGCGCACACGGTACTCGCTTCCATGAGCAGCTTCCAGATGGTGGACAACTACCGCGAGGTTCTGGAGACAAAACTGGGCTACCGCAGCCGGATGCTCGAAGACCGCTACTGGGCGGCCCAGAAGGGCAATTATTGCTCCATGTGCGGCACCTGCACCGGGGTTTGCCCTGCCGGAGCAAGTATACCTCGTATCCTGCGCTACCGGATGTACTACAAGGATTACGGGCTGACAGACTACGCGCGCGCCAAATACGCCGCGCTCGATCCGGACTCAAAACACTTGTCCCGCCTGGATATCGAACGCTGTGAGAGTATCTGTTCGCGCAGGCTCCCCTTGGGTTCGATGCTCGAGGAGGCGCACAGCCTCCTGGGCTGAAAACAGGCTTCGATATAGAGCAGTCCGGACGGTCAGCATTCAGCCAGGCCGCCCGGGGGTAACAAATTAAGTTTTGCTCAAGATTATTTATAAACTTGAACACTGCAGCGGGCCGGCATCTTTTTTAAAAAAATACCATAAGTTGCTCTATCGCAGAGCGGAGCAAAGCAAAAAAGATGCCGGCCCGCCCCCTTTCGGCACTGATCCATTTATCAAAATAATCATCCCGGTAAATAGGTCTCTTTTTATGGCAGGAATCAAAAGTATGAAAAAAAACGTAGCGTTCCAGGCTTAAATGATTTATTTTATCAAATAATGCTGCACATTATATTGTTCATTTTTTTATCTGTTACACCCCCCAGAGACATCACAAAAACTTAGCAAGTAGTATTTTCAGGAGGAATACATGCGCGCAAGACAGGACATCAGGTTCGGTTCCACTCAACTGGCGGACTCGATCACCCGCCGGGATTTTATCCGGACATCCTCGATGGCCGCAATTGGAGCCGCTGCTGCCCTGGGAGCCGGTTTCAGCTCTGCTGGCGGGGCCGCTGACAGGCTCACAGTCAATGGTCTGCCCGCTACCGTATTCGGCAGGACAGGCCTTAAAGTTACCCGGATCTCTTTCGGCGGAATTCTTCTTAATGACCCTCCTGTCCTGTTACATGCAATTGATCAGGGCATGAACCTTGTGCACACCTCGCCGGGCTATCAGAACGGGCGCAGCATTGAAGCTTTCGGCAGGATTTTTAAGACAAAAGGTATCCGTGATAAATTGGTGCTGGCGCTCAAGGCGCGCCCTGAGAAACTGGATGAAGGCTTGAAACTGCTAAATACCGACTATGTGGATTTTCTTATCCCTCCCATGGACAGCATCCATGAGATCAGCGACCCTCTATTGCGTGAAAATTTCGAAAAGGCCAGAGAGGCCGGTAAATGCGGCCACATGGGTTTTGCCTGCCATACTCATACGGCTGAGATCCTTGACCGGACCCGCGAGCTGGGCTTCTACGATGTAATCTTGATGAGTTATGCCAGCAAGAGCCCGGCTTTCCTGGACGCGCTTCAAAGAGTCAGGGAAGCTGGTATCGGCATCCTGGCCATGAAAGGACTGCCCAAGCGGGCCTCCGAAAATCCCGGAGAGGAGGAAAGATCGCTGGTCAGCTCTCTGTGCACTTCCATGGTCGAGCGATATCATGCCCATACTGTGCTCGCTTCCATGGCCAGCTTCCAGGCCGTGGAGATGTACCGGGAAATCCTGGAAACCAGACTTGGCTACCATAACCGTATGCTTGAAGACCGCTACTGGGCCGGGCAGAAAGGCAATTACTGCGCCATGTGCGGAAATTGTTCGGGATTTTGCCCGCAGGGTGTGGAAATTTCCGACATAGTCCGCTACCGCATGTACTATAAAGACTACGGCCTTACCGGATACGCGCGGGCCGAATACGCCGCTCTGAATAAAGAATGCAGCGCCTTGTCATGTCAGGAATGCGGGCTCTGCGAACAGGTCTGCACCCGGCAGCTTCCGCTGCGTGAGATGCTCAGGGAGGCTCATACCCTATTAGGCTGAAACAGAGCATAATGGAACAAAATAGAGGCAAAGTCCTATATAAAAAAACTACCACCCCGAGCTTTTTACTTTCCATCTCTTCTGAATATTTGGACTGATAGTTTTATATTATTACGAGCAGAATTCCAGGAGGCTTTAATGGGTGATAGCAGGAACTCGCAGAGCATGGGAAAAATATCCGCAGAATTGGTATCCCGCAGGGATTTTCTGAAAACAGCCTCGGCAGCCGCTCTCGGCGCAGGGGCTTTCGGCCTTGGAGCAGGTTTCGGACGCCTTCAGGCTGAAGAGCAGCTTGCAGTGAACAGCCTGCCTGCCTCTGTGCTTGGCAGGACCGGTCTCAAGGTGACCAAAATCTCTTTCGGCGGGGTTCTCATTACAGAGCCGCCGCTCCTTATCAGAGTAATCGATCAGGGGATAAACCTGATCCATACAGCTCCTGCTTACCAGAACGGCCGCAGCATGGAGGCATTCGGCAAGGTTTTTAAAAATAAGGGACTCCGCGACAAGGTCGTTCTCGCACTCAAAGAGCGCCCCGAGAACATCGATTCTTGCCTGAAAGTGCTCAATACCGATTACGTGGACATTCTAGTACCGCCCATGACCAGCCTGGCGGAAATCAGTGACCCCAGCGTGCCGGATAATTTCGAGAAAGCCAGGAAAGCAGGCAAGGCCCGTTTCATGGGCTGGGCCGGCCATAATAATACGACCGAGATCTTTGACCGCGGCCGCGAGCTCGGCTATTACGATGTGACCCTGATGAGCTATGCCAATATCAGGAACGCGTCTTTCCTCGAGGCGGCCAGAAAAGCCAGAGAGGCCGGGATCGGCATTTTCACCATGAAAGGCCAGCCCAAACGCAATGCAGACGGCTCGACCGCGGAGGAGGCCGCCACTTTTACCTCTCTCTGCAGCTCGATGGTAAACCACCAGCATGCCCATTCCGTTCTCGCCTCCATGGGCAGTTTCCAGTCAGTGGATTTCTACCGCGGCATGCTCGAGACAAAGCTGGGCTGCCGCAACCGGACTCTTGAAGACCGCTACTGGGCGCAGCAGGAGGGCAATTATTGCTCCATGTGCGGCAACTGTGAAAAAGTCTGCCCTTTCAGTGAAAACATCCCGCGCATCCTGCGCTACCGCATGTACTATAAAGATTACGGGCTGAAAGACTACGCGCGCGCTAAATACGCCGCGCTCAACTTCAGCTCCAGCCAGTTGACAAGCCAGGACTTGGAGTGCTGCGAGAGTGTCTGTTCCCGCAGGCTCCCTTTGCGCTCCATGCTCGATGAGGCTCATAGGCTCTTGAGCTGAATATCTGGTTAAAACCTCTAATACCAAGTTGCAAATAAAATGATATTTATTAATCAGGTCTTGCCTGTCGAATATTGATTTCATTTTATAGCTGTCAAGGAGTCGGAAGACAGGAGTCAGGAGTCAGAATCCCTCCCCTGCCCGGATTACAGCCCTTGGTCATTCATATACTCAGGGTTTGATGTTTTTGGGCGGGAATGGGGCTTCTGACTTCTGACTTCTTATTTTATTTTTGGTACCGGCTTTGCCGACTCAGGAGCAGAATATAAAGTATTTCTATGAAAGCAACTTGATATAAGATGTACCATGAATAAAAAACCCGGTGGTTCAGGGGTTCAGAGGGGATAAAAAAAGCCGTGCTGTAACGGGGGGATATTATTGAAACTCCATCCAAAGCACGGCTTCTTCAATTGTATACAATGAATCAGATAGCTTTTCCCAGATGCTGATTCAACATAATAATCATTCCAGGCATTCAGCCAGGTTTGAAAACTTAAAGACATTTTCCGGCGCCGCTGTCTTGAGGGCGCTCTCTATTTCAGGGGGCACCTCGCCGTAGAGTTTCACCTTATCAGCTATCAGGGAGATCACTTCCGGAATATCGGTATGGGTCAGAATGCCCAGGTAGTAAGGCCCTTGGGTGTGTGAAGCAGGCGGCGAGCCTAGCACGACCCGCTTGACTTTTCCATCAAGCAGCGCGGCATACAGACCATTCACCCCCAGCGGACCCTTTCCCACAATTGCGATTCTTTGAGGGTCCACCTCAGGCAGGCTCCGCAGGAAATCCAGGCTGCGCAGAATTTCATACACCCGCATCCCGTCAAAAGAACGGCCGATGATAGTAGCCTCGCGGCGCATCTGGTGCCGCAGGCTGTCATCGATTGCTCTCGCTCCCAGGTCCAGGGTCTCGGCCACCAGTACGGCCCTTTCCCCCCAGTCGTAATTTTGCGGTTTGGTACCACCGCCCCAGTCGTACTCGATCCCTGTTCTGTCTTCCAGAAACAGCACGGCAGGCAGGCGGCCTTTCCCCATGGCCTTCTCCGGCAAAGAATAGGTTCCCTGCACTCTGAGGTCCGGGAAAGAGTTAAAGCTCACTCTCTTGTGCTCCCGTTTCATTATCCGCCGGCTCTCTTCCCAGCGGGGTTCGAAAGGCGAATCCTTTTTCGGGAAAAAAGTGAAAACCTCGCTGCGAAGGGTTTCAGTCAGCTCATGCAGCCTCCCGGCCGCAGAGGCAGATCCCACAGGCTGCGGGACAAACTGAGCCCGGGGCATGAACTCTTCCTGGATTCTTGTCAGCCGCTCGTCCAGCGGGTAACCGTCGCGGATACATAACAGTTCTTCAGCGGCCAGAGTATCCACCGGGCCGTGTTCGGTAAGGGTCGTGTCCAGACCCAGGAACTCTTTAAGGAAAAAGGCGTACACAGGCAAGCGGATGATTTCCGAGTCTGCGTGGCCCCCAGGCACCACTGCTGTATTCAGGTTTTGCCCCTTGCCGTACAGATTGTAGACCTCGCGGATCTTTTCCACCATCTGCTCGAAATAGGGCAGGGGATAGAGGGGATCGCTCTCGGCATTGCACGGCAGAAACGGCCTGGGTGCGGCCAGGGCGCCCATTTCGGAGAAGAGAAGCCCGAAAGAATTCACCGGGTACATGCAGTCGCAGTGCTCCACAGCCAGGCGCCCCTCGATCTGGCCCACAGAGGAGCATTCCCCGGAAACAGGGGCTGCGGCTTTGATCCGGTTATCAGTCAGGGTCAGGAAAAAGGTGCATACCCCGCCGCCTGAAATCCCCGTGGCCCCGATTTTTTCTGTGTCCACCTCGGGCCTGGTCACCAGGTAATCAATCACCCGGCGGGCATTGTAGACCTCGACCCCCAGGGGCGAGTAGCCACGGCTGTACAAGTCGTAACGCTTGTTCCAGTATACCCCGTGGTGGGTCACCTGAAGCTCTCCCAGCTCGATAGTATCCATGATCAAGACACTGATCCCGTGGGCAGCAAGCCAGGCCCCATGATGTTTGAATGCGGTCTTGTTGCCGTAGAGCCCCCTACCGGAATGTCCGCTCTGGTAAATGATCAGCGGATAGGGAGCCCGCCCGTCGCGCGGTATGTAAAAGTTGGCCGTGACATAGACTCCCGGGTCGGTCTGGAGCACCAGGCATTCGAGCACATAGTCCCTGCGCTCCACCCGATGGGTTATCCGGCAGGCCGGCGGCTCCCTGGGCCAGTCACGGCCGTGGCCCAGCATCTGCAGGAGCTTGGCCCTGACAGCGCTTCTTTCGCTTTCCCAGTCTTTGACAGTTTTGATTCCATCAAAAAGGGCATTGAACCGCTCTTTGGTGACCCGCTCGAAATGCGACTGCAAGGCGGCGTAGTTTTCGTTCCAGCCTGCAAGCGGCCCGGCAGCAAAAATACAGAACAGGAGCGAAAGAAACGCTGTGAGTAAAAGTTTCATTGCCAGGCCTCCTGTAAGTCAGAGTCAATTAAAAATATATAAGCAAAACATCTGAATTCTTGCGGAGAAACAAGGTTAATTTTATATTCTACGATGTCAAAACGCAATCTAATTGCCCCTATAGCTCAGGTGGATAGAGCAGCGGTTTCCTAAACCAAGCGTCCTATTTTTATAGATTTTTTCATATCCTCTCTTTTCCTTGATCTACAAGGATTACCCGTCTTTTTTATTCCCCCCGTAAGTTAGATTTTATTAGTTTCTTTTCGCTATTTTGTGCCCATCGCGGGCACAATTTTAGGCACAGTTAGCCTTTATAATAATCCAGAAAAAGAAAATAATTCCTAATTAGCATTTGGTATTTAGTCAGGGCAGTGGACTGAAAATCCCCGTGTCGGCGGTTCGATTCCGTCCCTCGGCACCATTGATAGCAAGGGTTTGGCCGGTTTTGGCTGAACCCTTGTTTTTATTGAAGACCGATTTGCCCCACTCCTGCCCCACGTTTTTTGTTTTCAATGCCTGTTTTTTTGCATGGAGAAAGGTTGTTCGGTGGATATAAAAAAGCGGGTGTGGTTTTCGATTTCCATACCCGTCTTTCTATACCGGTAGAGGAGTATTTAACTTTCGTGCAAATTTGCACTAATGTCTGTCCGGATTCCCTGTCTTTCTTTTACTTCTTTCGCATATTGGACAGTTCGGGCGAAGTGTTACAACCTCCTCAGCGAAGATGGGCACTTTTTCATCTTTTGTTCTCCTTGGTGAATTATTTACGCTGCCCTTTTCAAGGGCTGACAGTTATCCATCAAGGTGCGCTCCAAATGACATCTCCACTTTCATTGAATAAAACCAACGAAGAAGGAGGGCGAATTTCAGTAGAGCCTGTTCGTTTAATTATTAACTCCGTACTTCCAAGAACAGCGCGCAACTTTTCGGCTTTGTCATACAGTCTCAGGTCAGGTGATCCATCTTCTGATAGTTCGAGGAGGGCGCGCAGTTTTCCGGCTTTGTTATTCAGTGACAGGTATGATGTTCCGTCTCCTGTCAGCGGTCGAATCAAAACCAGCCACTTCGGGTCGGTTCAAAACCAGCCAGTTTCAGTTTAATACTCATTGACTTTGTTATAACGTTCGGTGTGAGTCTGGTTTCTGCTATAATAGTTACTTTTCTTTATAGTCTCATCGTTCATGGAGCGGGCACTGTGGATTGGGGGACATCGTTCCGTCTTGCCATTATTTTGGGCATCGTCCTGTCATTGACGAGTGCACGTAACAGCAAGAAATAATACAGATCACTGTTTTGGCAATTTCCTGACTCCAATCTATACCCAATTGTTGACCCAATAATTTTTCACAACTATTGTTTTGCTATCGTGTAACATATTGATATTAAAGAAACTATCGGAATTGCCCCCGCTACTGTTATTAATAATAAAAGACCTGACTATTACCCAATAAATGGATACGGACTGGCCATATATAGTCCAGTGCAAATTAACAGGGCAAATAACATCGATCTCACAGCAGACATTGTACACTCCTTAATTTGGTGAAAAGTCATTATTGCATATAATGCATTTATAAGCCGATGCTGATGCGCCGCATTAAGAGGCGGAAACCCCCTCTTAGCTCCCCCTTCAAGAGACAAGAATCAAGTTTCAAGTGCTCAAAGGCGCTGAAGTTCTTGGGGAAATCAACGCCGCACAACTCGGAAACCCAGGTGGTCGTACCTGGTGCCCGGACTGGTGTTGTAGCGGTAGGCCAATCGGCAGTAATAGAGGCTATTGCTCCAGCTGCCGCCCCGCGAGACACGGGTGGAGCCGTTTGACGACCCTTGAGGATCATTCGCATTCTCGCTGCTGTAATCCCCATACCAGTCGTTACACCACTCCGAAACGTTTCCGTGCATATCGTATAATCCAAAAGCGTTCGCCTCTTTGCCTCCCACCGGGTGCGTTGTTTTACCACTGTTGTCATGATACCAGCCCGCTTTCGCCAAGTCACTCTCACTGTCGCCAGTGTAATAATTCGTCGTCGTCCCGGCACGGCAAGCATATTCCCACTCCGCCTCAGTCGGCAAACTATACCCGTTCTTTGTAAAATCGCAGGCCCAGGTGGTAAGATTGTAACACGGCTGCAAACCCTCCGCCTCGCTCAACTTGTTGCAGAATGTACACGCATTGTACCAAGAAACCCGATCCACCGGACTTTTAGTATCCCCAGTGAATTCAGATGGGTTGCTGCCCACAACCGTCTGGTATTGCTCTTGTGTCACCTCGTACCGGCCCATCTGGAAGGCGCTCACCGTCACCTGGTGCACTGGCTCGGCAACTCCTACCTGCCCCATCTGGAACGTACCAGCGGGGATAGCAACCAGCGTTATCCCCTGCACCACAGTGGTGCTGCTAGGTGATTTTGAACAGGCGGGAAAGCATAAGAAAATCACGGCCATGACAGCCACGAGAAAAGAAACAGCCACCTTGCGCATCAGGAGCCTTCACCTGTTATGGTTGTACTTTTAGCCAATACTTATCGGGAGTCTGTCCCGCCGCAACCAAGGGCTGCACTTTTCAATCGCCGTCCACACAATCAGGTCATTTGTTGGCCTGCCCTCGTGAATGGCTCCAAAGACAGTCTGTATTTCCTCTGCTTATCCCTTGGCTACGGTTAATTTCTGATATTTGTCGGCATCGGCGACTTTCTTTATCGCTTCCGCCTCGCCTTCAGCCTTGAGGATCGCTGACTAAGCGATACGGGGAATCATCCAGTGACCTGCTGTAGCGGCTGCCATCGCGCGTAGGTCGCCGACCGCCAAATCCACTCGATCGGACCGTAATGGAATCGTGTAAGCCACCAGCGACTTATCGCCACATCGACCGCAAACAACGCCACGGCAACGAAAGGCGCGAGCAGCATGTGAACCGAGGCGTCGAATGCGTAGTTCGAAAAGGTCAGGTCAAGGATCGCGACCTGAATCATGTAGTTGGTGAGCGCCATTCGACCCGTCCATGCAAAAGCACTGAGTCGGCAGAGCCACACAGGATAGCTTGCGATGAGTAGAAGCACAGCGCCGATGTAGGTGAACGATAGCCAATTGACACGTATCAGTTGGTGTACAGTGATTATGGTGGCCTTTGACAGCAGCGTTCCGCTCATCATCTGCGGAAGGTAAAGAGGCGTGATCCATTGCCAGATCGCCCATGAGACGGCGCCGAAGACCATCAGCCCAATGATTGTTCGGTGATGGTCCTGCGGCCGCTCGAACAGGCAGAGACGCACACCGAGGAAGCCAAGTAGAAAAAAAACGAAATCCGAAGTGGGCAGGAACGTTAACGGCGTTAGTAAGTAGTTCCAGAGCATACGTCGAATGCGAGCCCGGACGACGGTCAGATAGTGCGGTGAATTCATGGCGTCTCGGATTTCATTATAGGCGTCAACGCGCGCCGTTGACGGCTGGCCCACCACGGTCGCAGGGTAGCTGCCAGTTGTCGCAACGGCATAGCCAGTGCGGGCGATGTAGTAGACCGAAAACGACTCGGCACAGACGAGGAGCAGAACGATCAGCGCACGAGTTGACCATTTGCGCACAAACAAGAGCGCCACGCCCCACAAGAAATAGTTCAAGAGGATAGAGTATCCAAAGCCCGCCTCCGTGATGAACCCAAAGGCCGCCAGAACAAAGAGCCGTCGCAGATAACGAGGGACGAAGTGGTCTCCGTGGGCCTCAGCTCGGCGCAACTGAATTGCGAATCCTGCGCCGAACAGGATACCGAACATGGTCCAGAATCGTCCTTCGAACAGCAGCCCGACCAGGCGCTGCCAAGTGGCGCCGGCCCCCGATGCCTCAGCAGCTTGATTTGTGAAGTGAACCACAAACATCCCGAGCAGTGCAATACCACGGAGCACATCCAGTGAGCCGATCCGCTCACTTTCCGACACGGGGCCGGCAGTCGGCGCGTCGACGGACGTCGGTGGTGGGGGCGGGGTGAACGCCGCGTGGTTCATAGTAGCTCTCCCAGCGATTCCAGGATGGAGTTTTGTGACATAGCTAAATGCGACCAGCAAACCGCGCACCAGATCTATCCGATATTACCCGTATCAAAATTGAAACAGCAAAAGATGGCCTTCATTCTCGATTGTGATCGAAATATTTCATCCTACCCAGCTTGTACCGAAAGATTTCCAGTGTTACTACAATAAATTATCCGTTCTTATCGTCAGTATCAATGATTTTCCGGGTCTGAGCGGAAAAATAGAGACTATTCTCCCCCTGTTCATACCAGTGAGCAGTTTTTTCAGGCCGTGCAACATCGCAATCGCTCAATTCTGAGCAGGATTTCAGCAAATAGCTTCCTGCTGACTGCCACCTCTGCCATTTGAAAAGTAATGTACCTGCTGTGCCTGACAACCTTCGCACCGATCTTTATCAACTTCGTGAGAAGAGTACGCAGTGACCAGTGCTTGATTTCCCGTGGCAGAACCAGCCGTCGAAGAAAATTACCCAGATTGTAGGCCAGGGCGAAAAGTGCAAGCCTCACCTGATTAGAGACAAAGTTCTTGCAAGACAGTCTCGTCCAGTTCAGGGCGTACTTTCCTTCCTTGATCCACTGCTCGGCAGTTCCCCGACCGTTGTAGAAGCGAACCACTCCCTTGGCTCTGGCACTCATATTGGTCACTATAAAACCTACTCTCGGAAAAAGCTCGACCTGGTGCCACTCCGCCTTGGCTACTACTCGACGAGATTTATCCCAACTGGCTGCCTGATACATGAAATCGCCGTACAGCACTATCGGTTTTCTCGGAGGCCGTCCAACAGGGCGGGTAAGCAGGTGTTGAATTAGCCTCTGTAATACCGCCTCGAAGTCGCAATCCTATTTTCGTTTGCAAGTCAAGGGATTCACCCGCCGATAAATTATCAAAATTGCTGAAATTCTTCATGTTCATCTTGACAGTCTAAACAAAGAGAAAGTAGATTAAAAAGGAAACGCAGCGAAATCAGAGAATTGGAAGAGACTATCGATAGCGGCTGGGAGGAGAATATTTTTGCTCCAATTTCGCTTCGCTCCTTCTTATTCCTTTTGAGTGGTTCCAGCAGGATGCCCGGGCTGTTGATTACGACCTCTTCGATCTGAAAAAATCTACTCCACTGCCTCCCACCAGCTCATCGCTAGGCGGATCGCCAGCCTGAGACCGGTGATTGTGGCTATCTACGACGACAATGGCCAAGAGAAAAAGGTTACCGAAAGGTTCAACGGCTCAGGCCCCCTGGAAAAGAAATTGACAAAGGCGGAGAGTTCGGTTGTAAAAGAGGTGTGCGCTGTTACCGGAGTGCTGGAAAAGGCCGGCACGATACGAGAGAATGGGCAGTTCGTGAAGGTGAATGTGAAAGGGTATCCGGTTTTAGAGGAGGGCTGGCGGAGAGTGATAACTTTCATGGAACCGATAGATAGCGGGGCGTTCGAGAAAGAAGAGTATAGGGGGGATATATACTCGTTCCTGGAGGATTGAAGCAACTTATTGAGGAGAAAAATAATTTGAATAAAAATAATTATAAGATTAATAATGATGAGCCAACAAAAGAAGATACACTCGAACGAGAACACTATGCCGAAGCGTTTGCTAATATTGCCGAGACATGCTATACGCCATTAGTAGTAGGGATTTACGGCACCTGGGGAATGGGTAAGACCTCCCTGATGCAGCAGATCGAAGATAAGCTTGATAAAAATAAGACCATTTCAATCTGGTTTGATCCATGGCTGCATCAATTCGATGAAAACCCTATCTTGTCCCTAGCGCATAAGATCGTTGATGAACTAGGCACAGAGATGAAGGAGGACTGGAAAGAGATCCTTTTTGCTATCACTGTAGCTCTCAGCTCGGTTCTATTAAAACGCTATCTAACTATGAAGTCTGAAGATATTGAAGATCCCCTTAAGAAATATGAAGAGGATAATTTCATAATTCGTGATGTTCAGGTTAAACTTAAAGAGCATTTTAATAATCTGGTGAAAAAGGCTAAAGGAAAAGAAAATAAACGCCTCGTGTTTTTCATCGACGACCTCGATCGCTGCACCAATAAGCAAGCATTGAAGCTACTTGAAGCCCTAAAACTATATCTCAATATAGAGGAGTGTGTTTATTTTCTCGGTCTAGATCCCAAGGCTCTAGGTTGTGTCCTTAATTTTCTGTAAAAGTGAGAGACCAGTTATCATTTCGGCTTTAGGAATGTAATTGAGGCGCAGAACCTGTCAAGGCGGTGAGACATGCCTTGACAGAACCTGCTTGTCTCAATTTTGAGCAGTTAAGCCGAGATGATGAAAAAGTAAAAAAGGTCATCGCAGTTTCCGAGGTATAGAGAGTAGTCAGTAAAAGTTAACCTCAACCTCAGGAGGCCACGATGACCCAATTAAAAGATAGTCACCGCAGCCGGGAAATTCAAGCCCTTGTTGATGACAGCGATCTTTTAAAGAACCTTATCCAGAAGTTCCTGCAGGAGTTTCTGGAGACAGAGATCACCGAGTTTTTAGGAGCAGCTCCTTACGAGAGAGTAACTAAGCGCAAAGGCCACAGGAACGGCTATAAGCCCCGGATGCTGAGAACACGGGTAGGCACTTTGAACCTGTTTGTTCCCAAGGACCGGCAAGGCCGTTTCCAGACCAGTTTGTTTGAGCGCTACCAACGCAGTGAGAAAGCATTGGTGCTGGCCCTGCAGCAGATGTACCTGCAAGGGGTCTCAACCAGGAAAGTAACCGAGATCACCGAGCGGCTTTGTGGAACTGGGTTCTCCAAATCTCAGGTCTCAGCCTTATGCAGCAGACTGGATGCTGAACTGGAGGCCTGGCGCAACCGGCCGCTAAGTGATGAATATCCGTATCTGATCGTAGATGCCCAGTACCACAAGGTACGGGAAAACCACCGCATCGTTTCCAAAGGAGTATTAACCGTAGTCGGCATCAACCGTGAAGGCTACCGTGAAGTACTCGCAGTAGAGTGTGGCATCACGGAGAACGAGACCACCTGGTCAACCGTTTTCAAACAGCTCATTGACAGAGGCCTTAAAGGCGTAATGCTGGTTGTCTCGGACGATCACCAGGGATTGGTTAGTGCCATAGAGCGTTACTTCCAGGGCTGCCAGTGGCAACGTTGCCAGGTGCATTACTTGAGAAACCTGCTGAACATGGTTCCCAAAAAATTAAGAAAAATTCTGGCTGATCAGATGAAAGATCTCTTCAATGCTCCTAATGCTGAAACAGCACAGGAAAGGAGCAGACAGTTGATTTCCCTTTATGAAGATAAGTATCCAGAGATCGCTGACTTCCTGGAAAGCAACGTTGATGATGTCTTAGCCTGTTTCAACTTCCCGGAAGAACACAGAAAGCGCATACGTACTACCAATGGACTCGAGCGCTTCCATGAAGAAACACGCCGGAGAACCAGGGTGATCCGTATCTTCCCCAATCAGCAGGCTTGCCTGAGGCTCGTCTCTGCTCTGGCTGCTGAACAACACGACCTCTGGATCTCGGGGAAACGCTATCTTAACATGAACCATCTGTATGAAGCTAAAAGTAACTCTATACCTTTTGAACAGATTACTCCTATACCTCTTAAACCAATTTTACAGAACTTTTAGGACTTGACTAGGCTCTATCTTGGAGCATTAAACACCGTTATAAAGAAGATATAAATTACCTTTCCAAAATTGTCCAGCTCCCCTTTATCATACCTCCTATTGAACCCAGTTCTATGGGTGATTTTGTTGACTCATTATTACCAACTGAGCTACAAGATTGCAGGAAAATACTTATAGTTGGTCTTGGAGATAATCCCCGCGAGGTGAAAAGATTTATTAATACTCTTGTACTGCATTATCAACTCGCCAAAATAAAGAAAATACGGCTCGATACCAGAATACTTTTAATCCTGCTCCTTTTCCAGCATATCACGCCCGACCTATATCAAAAATTCATTCTCGACCATAGTCTGTTAGCAAAATTAAAAGACAGTACAGAGGACACTAAAGAAATCTGTGATAAATATCTAGACACTCATGAGCGACTGAGAAATGCGTTTGAACTTGTCGATAGTGTTCCGAAAGGAGAAGACTTTGAAGTATATCTATATCTGACTAAGACGGTAGGAATTAATATAGAGGCAGAACAGCTCAGAAAACATTATGGTTTTTGGAACCGACGTGATAATCCACGTAAAAAAGTGAACATACCTATTAAAATCATATTTAACATCGATCCTCCTTTTGAACTAAGTGGTTTAACGATGGATCTCTGTATGCATGGATCATGGGCGCTTTTCAATTCTGCCATGCCAAGAAATATTATAGACAATAGGATTCCGGTTACGATAGAATTGCTTTACAAAAAAAAGAAGATCCAAATACAAAAGGCTATCATAGGTCGCCATGTTTATTATTCAGAAGGTGAAACTATTAAAAAAGTACAATACTCCCATGGTATAGCTATAAGATTCCAGAAAATCAGTAAGACAATGAAGAAAAGGCTTGAAGAGATCCTTAGTTGATAAGTTTTAGCAATTCTTACCTTACCCAAATATCTCAGCTTCATACTGTTCCTTCACAGCCTCAAGGCGTCTTTCAATCTCTTCTTTATATTCCTCCACTCAAAAGCTCTGCCTAATCATCACAACACAATCCCATTATTGGCCCCGATCAGCCTGCCTCGGCGGCGTGCGGCATAAGGCTGGCCTTCATTTTCATTTTAAAGATTGAATATAAGCCAATACCAGAGTTTGCTGATCAGGAAACAATCCCGCAAGATCACTTTGCATCTTCTCTCGAATCCAAATATCAATCTGCTCATTAACACGGGAAAAAGCCTGCTCGTCCAGAATCGAGAAGTCTCTATCAACTCATGTATAGAGGCGTTTTCTGGATTGGGTTGTAAAGGTATTCTCGCCATACAATAAATATGGCACATTTACTCCAGAAAGTCTAGATAATGCAATATATTGCAAGCAACACTCAAAAGGAACATACTTTTGACAATCGCTATAAATCAAGTAGTGGAGCGAGTTTGCGAGATTTCGCAGGCCCGCTCTTTTTTGTGTAGTTTGTCGCATATTCTCAATCTGTAACCTGGTTTGTCGACGATTTGTGACTATTTTTTCGACGGATCTCCCTCCCCGACGGCCTTATTCTCAAACTCAACTCGTTTTTCGAGGGTTGAAATGAAAAGAGATCCCCTGCATAACAAGTAAAAGTCCACAAGTCCAAATTCTTTGTCTCCTGTCATGAATAAAACCACGGGCTTAAAACGGAGATCGCAAGTTGGAATCTTGTCGGGCCCGCCATAACTTAATGCAATGTTGAAAATAATTAGGGGTAGGTTGCGTCGAGGCCTTGTCTTTTTGACATATTGCTCGCAAAGCCTTATTGTGGTTTAGACTAAGCAGCCCCAGACCTGAAGCACGGTATAACGACAACGGCCGAAAGACTAAGGGTTGTGCCTGTCAGGAGGATACTACGCCGTGAAGAGTCGCCCAATAGGCGTTCTCCTTCACCTCATCTTTGATGCGCGGGAACATGCCCACGATGACGAAGTCGGTTTGCTTGATGCTCTCGAACGCGAGTTTAAATGCTGCTTCTGGGCTGCTAACCCGACCGGCCGCCATGATTTTGAATGCGAAGCAGGGCTTTTTGGTCTGCCGAAACACTTTGTACATGCGCGGCGGATCGTCCTGCAGGTACACTTCGGAGGACATTTCCGGCAGTTCACCCCCCAACAGCTTGCGCAGTTCCTCGTCGGTGCGCCTTCGGTTGTAAACACAGCCAGCGTAAAAATCTACATCCCAGCCCTGTTCCTCTACCATTACGAGTACTTCGGGGATGTGACTCCCGACTCCAACCATCGTCACACCCAGGTCCCGCAACTTCTTGCAATAATCGCGGATAGTGTCCATCCGGCCGGCGCGAAATGCATTGTCGGTGCGCTCTCCTTGGACAAACACTGCCATCGGCTTTACGGCGTTGACCAATTCCGCCGGATCGTCTGTAGTACCCTGGCAGATCAAGTGCATTCGGCCACCCTTGGCCTGATACTGCTCCCAATCGGCCTGGGCGCGGTCCGAGTGAACATAATTAAAGGCGTTGATGCCATACTTCTCGCACTGCTGCAGGACTTCAACTACCTTCGCCGCTGTATACCATTCCTGCATCACATTACTCAGAATCTGGTTGTAATGAGCGTAACCATAGAACGGGTTGGTACCCAGGACCAACCGGCTGATCTCGACCTTGCCAAATTTCATTTTCGGCATTTTGATTTCCGAATCCGGCACCGAGGCAGCCTGGCCCTGTTTTCCCGGTACTTGCGCCGCTAACGAGGATGCGACACTGGCAAGTCCTGCTGTTAGAGCAGCGGATTGCAGAAACGTCCTTCGTGTGTATAACATTGAGTGATACTCCTCTCCTATGCATAAAGTGACTTCAGCCCAGACTGTACGTCGTCAGAGCATGTTGAACAGTTAACGTTTAATATTTAAATGCACTTTTAAGTAAATACAACTGATTTTTGAGCTCTCCTTTCCCGAGGATGAAGGAGATGAAAAAACGCAAGATCTAATCCCTGATTCCCCATATAGAGATTGAAAGTGGTTTTCTAAGACCTCCTAATGTATTAAATTACAAGGAAAAGCAAGCATTTAAGAGGTGCTGACTGGTTCAACTGAAGGGTGAAAGTTTAATGGTTGATTTCGATAGTAGTTTTAAGCTGGAATTTCATGGTTAAAAAGTAACTTCAGATGCAAGTATTCTTGCCTATCATATCGGTATCCAATCAGACTCTGAAAGAATCGTTGATACTCCCGATGAGAACGGATAATTTATTTTAGCAACAATGGAAATCTCTAGATGCAACTCGGGAAATACGAAAGATTTTGCTCAAAATCGAAAATGAAAGCTATATTTTCCTTATTCAATTTAATATGGTGAATGTCGGTAAAATGCTAAATGTCCATCATAATCTTACGACATAAAATTAATTCGTATGGTATGCTTGATAGGATGGAAGAAACTCATAAGTAATATCTGGCAATATCATCAATTTCTCCTCAGGAGGTGATTTGATGCAATCCAGGGGAAAAGTTTCTCGCAGGAACTTTATCAGGAGCACATCCGGAATTATAACGGGGGCCGTCGGTCTGTCTGCATTGGGCGCACCAGAGATAATCAGTCACCGCAACTCAAACAGCCGCATAAATTTAGGCATTATCGGCACCGGGAGTCGGGCGTGCTTCATTTTGAGGAGCATGCGAAATACCGATAAGTTCACAGTTACAGATCTTTGTGATATTTATCCGCCCCATCTGGAGCAGGCTAAAGCTCTTGCTGGAAATCCAGGAGTTCGTACTTACAGTGATTGGCAGAAACTACTCGAACAAAAGGATGTGGACGCAATACTCGTGGTCACTCCTTTGTCTCTGCATGTGCCGATGAGCATTTCCGCGCTTCGAGCCGGAAAGCACGT
The DNA here is from genome assembly GCA_035528795.1 of archaeon. Lineage (GTDB taxonomy): Bacteria > Gemmatimonadota > Glassbacteria > GWA2-58-10 > GWA2-58-10 > DATKXY01. Next base: position 18,327 of record DATKXY010000036.1, read on the forward strand.
GATGAGTGAAAAGACCATGGGCTTGACCGTCAGCCAGATTAACAGCATGCTGGCTGAAGTGGAGAAAACCAGCCAGGTTTACATGGTTGGCTACCAGGACAGACTCAATGAAAGTTTTGCGGAAGTAAAACGCTTGGTGCGCAGCGGATCAATTGGGAAAATAACGCAGTTTTACGCTCATTACGACCGTAACATTACCTGGCGGCGCGACAATCTGCCGCCCGAGTGGGATAGGATTCTCAATTGGCGGCTTTACAAGGAATACTGCGGTGGTCTGATTACTGAGGTAATCGCCTACGAATTCGATCGGGTACTCGATATTCTTGGTACCCGGCCTAATTATGCCTGCTGCAACGGTGAAATAATGATTTACAAAGATGGCCGTGAGCACCACGACAGCGTGATGGGGTCGATAAAGATGGAAGATGGTGTTTTAGGCCTCTACAGCGGACACCTGAGCAATTCACGCATGGGAGGAGGATGGTCGATTCATGGTACTCATGGTACTATCGAATACGAAGTAGGAACAGTGCGTATTTATTGGGAAACTGACACCCGCCATCTAGATTCGATCGGGATACAACATCAGTTCAACAAGATCACTCTTGGACAATCGCTCGCTTTGAGCGAAAATCCAACTAATACTCCAGCAAAAGTGATCAAGTATGAAAATGAAACCTATGAAAGTACCACCGCCTTTGAACTCGAACATTTCGCTGACTGCATCCTTGAAGGTAAGCAGCCAGTAATGGATGCCAAATCGTCTATCCGCACCTCCATTGCCGCGCTGATGGCTTACCATTCTTCAATGAATGGCGGGCGACTGGTAACCCGAGAGGAAATCGAAGCGATGGGTTAACCGGAAGCGATACCAATTCAAATTGAGTTAATCAGACTGATTTATATGATAGAAGTGTTACTTGCTTTATGAGTTTCGCATTTTATTATACCTTCTTTCCAAGGGCTGCTTTCTGGTTATGTGATAAACATCGGCTTGTTTCTCATTCTCATTTTGTGACTACTTTTTCGACGGATCTTCACTCCCCGACCGCCTTATTCTCAAACTCGACCGGTTTTTCAGGGGGTGAAATGAAAAGAGAGCCCCTGCATATCAAGCAGAAATGCTATTTATTTTTATCCTGCAACGAGCGGAACACTATAGAAATCAGAACATGTGGCTTAAAAGATTGTTCAAGCGAGATTCACTAAGAGCGAGGAAGATCCTTAACCTTGGAAAAAGGAGGGGTAAAAAACAGTTGCAATTACTTAATACTACTCCTTAATTTAAAATGTCAACTGTCCCACTTGTTCTGAAGACGTGCAGCGCCGTTCGAGAATGTCGGTACGCTGATCAAGGCCATTGACAAATACCGGTAACTCAAATGTTGAAAATTGTTTACTAATCCGGGTCTTTTGGCGTTAAAACAGGATTATCCCGGTTAAAAGCAATATGGCTAATAATGAAATTCGCGCGGAATTAGGAAAAATGTTAAGCCTTAAGACGGAGAAACGCATCCAAAAGCATCCCAGGCGCATCCTGTTGGGGGTGTGCGCCTGGAACCCATTGGGAAATAGCGAGATACAAAGGAATGGTGCCGAAGCCGGGACTTGAACCCGGACGGGACGTGCCCATTGTCCCCTCAAGACAGCGTGTCTGCCAGTTCCACCACTTCGGCTTATTTTATTAAGTCAGTTATTCGGCGCCTGCTGTCCGGTTGCCGGAGCGCTCTATTGGGTTTCCCCGCCCCCCTGCAAGAGGTCGGTACCCGCGGGTTGGGTGACCGGTGCCGGGGCCACCGGCACGGGCCTTGACTGCAAGTCCTCCTGGATAATGCTGCGCGGCCCGGAGGTATGGCTGTACCAAAGGGCCAGGACCATGCAGCTCACTATGAAAATGGTGCTCAGGACAGTGGTCTCCTTGTTCATAAATGTGGCATTAAATTAATAATAGCATTTACCCTCTCACTCTCCTTTTTTATGGAGGTCGCCATGCCATCCCGCCCTTTTTTCTCACTGTTTAAGCCGGCCGTTCTTTTATGCGCTGTCTTTGTTTTTGCCTCGTGCGGTGCTAAGCCACAATTCGGGTCTCCTGCCGCACCGGCCCCGCCCCGCCTGCACGGCTGGACGGTGATAGGTCCGGGCGGAGGAGGAGCGCAGTTTATCCCCACGATCAATCCTTACGATCGGAACAACGTCTTTGTCCGCTGCGACATGACCGCTGCTTATGTCACCGCCGATGGCGGGGAAAACTGGCGCATGTTCAACCTGCGCACCGTGGTCCGCGATTTCGAGTTCGACCCGGGTGACCCCAATACGGTCTATGCCTGCAACACGGGGCTTTACCGCTCCTCTGACCGGGGCAAAGCATGGGAGCTGATCCTCCCTGACCCGGCAAAGGTGACCGGTGAAACCATGTCCGGCGACCATGCCGGCCAGCGTTTTATCACCAGTGATAATGAGTCGGGCGGCAGTATCAGCCTGGTAAGAGTCGACCCGCAGGATTCCAGGCGGATTACCATAGCCATGAGCGGGCCCGGCTTTCGCTCCGGCGGGTCCCGCATCCTCACTTCCGCAGACCGGGGCAAGACATGGCGGCAAGTTGCTGAGGTCGAAGGCCGCGAAGTACTGGGGATTTTCCCCGGTTCCTGGGGTGGCAATTCCGGCCAGGTGGTGATCCTGACAAGCGAAGCCGGCTACAGGGTAAGCCTGGAGGGCAGCGGCAGCGAAAAGTTCGAGCTACCGGTCGATCAGGCCGGGCTGGCCGATGGCGGCAAGGGCGCCGCGGGGAGCCTGCTCTATCTGCTGGGCGCGCGGGGCGGGATCTACCGCTCGCGGGACCTGGGCCGGAGCTGGGAGAAAGCCGATCAATCCCTGGCTGTCAGTGACCAGCCGCAGGGCCGGTTCGGCAGCCGCTACCGCGCCCTGGCCGCGTGCGAAGGCACCCCGGAAGTAGTCTATCTTTCCTGCGGTGGTATGCCGGTGGATATGAACGGTTACCAGCAAAGAGTGTCCGGCATTCTCAAATCGACCGACGCCGGCAGGAGCTGGGTGCTCGAAGTCTGCGGGGGCGAAGTGCTCAGCAAAAACTACGAGGGCGGCTGGCTGATCCGCAACCTCGGCTGGTTCGGCAGTCCCTCCCATGCAGGGGTCTCGCCCAGCGAGCCGGATGTCTGCTACTGCACCGACTCGGGGCGCACGTTCCGTACCCTGGATGGAGGAAAGACATGGAAACAGGTAATCAGCCGTGACTTTCCAGACCTTTCGTTCACTACCCGCGGTCTTGATGTCACCACCGACTACGGCGTGCATTTTGATCCCTATAACCCTGACCATTTCTTCATCACTTACACCGACATCGGCCTGTTTCACACCTTCAATTTCGGCAAGAGCTGGTACCAGTCGATCACCGGCATCCCGCAGCAGTGGCGCAATACCTGCTATTGGCTCGAGTTCGACCCGGCGGTCAAGGGCCGGATTTATTCCGTGTGGTCGAATGTCCATGATTTGCCGCGGCCGAAGATGCACCGCTCGGGAAACCTGGTCAGCGGCAACCAGCAGGGCGGCGTGGCGGTCTCCGGCGACGGCGGCCGTAACTGGGGGATACTCACCCGCGGCGAGCTGGCTGATGGCGATTATATCCACAGGATGCGCCTGGCCGCAGTGCCGACCCATATCGTGATCGACCCGAAGAGTTCGGTGCGCTCGCGCACGCTCTATGTCTGCGACTACGGCTGGGGAGTGTGGAAATCGACCGATGGCGGGCGTACGTGGGAGATCAAGAAAAAAGGTATCGACCCGGCCAACCTCAATTGCTGGCGGATCACCCGCCTGCCCTCGGGCAGGCTGATCCTGCTCGTCGTGCGGGCCGGATTGGAGGGACGCGAGCAGACCTCCGGCGCGCTGTATGTGAGCGATGACGGCGCTGAAAGCTGGCAGATGATGCCGCTTCCGGAAAGGGTCACGATGCCCAACGACCTGGTGTTCGATCCCACTGACCCGGACCGGATGTACCTCTCCTGCTGGCCTCTGAACGTTGGCGGCAGGGCTCTGCCCGGTGAGCCCCAGCAGGCCTCGGTTGTAGAAGGGGACCAGCTCGAGGCAGGCCGCCGGGAAATCGGCGGCGGGCTGTTCCGCACCGAGGACGGCGGGAAAACATGGAAGCAGGTGTTCGATGAAAAGATGCATGTCTACGCGGCCGCCGTGGATCCTGAAAACCCGAACACAGTGGTGATCAACACTTTCCACAGCAGCGCATTCCGCAGCGATGACCGCGGGGAGAACTGGAAGAGGCTGGGGGGATATAATTTCAAGTGGGGCCACCGGCCCGTGTTCGACCCAGTGCATCCGGGGATGCTGTTCCTCACCTCCTTCGGGGGAAGCGTATTCTACGGGCCGGCTGAGGGTGTGTCAGGAGTGGTCAAGGATATAATAAACTTACCGAAGGTTGTCCAAGGAGGTTTGTGATGCGTACTTTCCTATCCCGTATCTTCATCGTAACTGCTTTATTGGTAATGGCCTGGGCTGGTACGTCACGGGCACAGGAGCCGGGACGGTTGAGCGTGTTCCTCAGTTTCGAAGACGAGCAGGAAGTGGCCGGACTTAAAGCCAGCGAGGGAGTGCACCTGGCCCGCTCCACCCGCTATTCCGCCTGGCGCGAGAACTCGCTAGAGGCGGCATTCCCCGCTGCCGGGGGGCAGATAGAAATAACGGCTATCCCCTCGGACTGGCGCTGGCGGGGAGCTATGCTGCTGTTCGCCTGGAGCATTCAGCCCTCGGAGCTGGATGTGATACTGGAGGATTCGCTAGGCAACCGTTACCGCCAGAACTTCGGCCTGCGGAAGGGGGTTAACCATCTCCAGGTGGACCTGAGAAAGCCCCAGACAATGCAGTTCGCCAAGATGAAATCGGTAACCCTGGTATCTCCGTCTGCGGGTACCATGTACCTGGATTATATAGGCCTGGACCAGTACCATGACCTGCTTGCCCAGCGCGGCCGGTTCGACTTCCTCCTTAAAAGGGATGTCGAGACTCCCCATTTTAAATGGGCCAATCCCATGCACGGCGGCCCGCTGGAGGTCTATGCCCTCAATGGCGTGATCGATGGCCGGGCGATTATCGAGCTGGCCCAGCGCCTGGAGATCAATTACACAGTTACAACCATGGGGATCAGCGCCGGAATGAATTTTTACGGTTTCGGCGAGTTCTACCAGCAGCGCCGCGGCGGCAACCAGCTTATCTATACCTACATTGCCGATGATCTGTTAAACGGGCCGGATTTCGACGTTATCCTCTGGCCCGCGCTCCAGTACTGGGAAACTTATCCCCAGGAGATCCGCGATGAGATCCGCCGCCAGGTGGAAGTGGAAGGCAAGGGCCTGGTGCTGTTCTATCCGTTCACCCATGCCCAGGACGGGTCCGGGCTGTGGGAGATCTCGCCGCTCACCAATATCGGCGAGCTGGTCAATATCTGGCCCGAGGATAAGGTCAGCCTCGACTCGACCAACCTGGACAAAAGCGCCTGGAAAGTCTGCCGCGAGCATTTTATCACCCGGGGATTGAACCTGGAGGCCTTCCCCAATGGGCAACTCACCGTGTTGACCTCCAAGCCCGCCGGCGAGGTGCTCATCGAAACCCAGAAAGGCACTCCGGTGCTGGCGGTGCGTACCCTGGGCAAGGGCCGCGTGGTCGCTTTCGGTTACAGCCAGCGGGGAATGATCCCCGAGGTGCCTCAAGTATGGGACACCGGCCTCCATTATGACTATTGGGAATACATGTGGGCGCTGGTGGCCAGGGCCACGGTGTGGGCTGCGGGACGGGAGACCGATGTTGCGATCGCTGGCCTGGAGCAAAAAGGAAGGACAGTCCAGGTAAACTTGAGTCCCCGCGTGCCGGATTCACGCCTGACAGGCAGGCTGAAGGACAGTTATGGCGAGTTGCTGGGTGAATACGACCTGGCTGTTAAAGCGGGGAGCAAGTCCCAAATCCTGTCTCTTCCCGCCCGACTGCCCGGCGGTCGAAGCTTTCTCGACCTTCGCCTGAGCGACGCGGACGGGTCACTGGACTGGGCCTCGATGACAATCGAAGAAAAGCCGCAGGTCGTGGTGAGCCGTCTTGCTCCCGGCTCCGACCGGATCAAGCTCGGCGATAATGTCAGTACTGCTGTCAGCCTGGAATGTGCAGGCAAAAAAACCTGTCTGCTTACCGTAGGCCTGTATGATAACTACGACCGCCTGCTCGATGAGCGCACCGAGACCATTACGGTCAGCGGCGGCATAGCGCGCACTTATGAGCTAAGCAGCAGCGGAGCGGCAAGCCACCTCGCCCGTGTCAAATGCCGGGTGCAGAGCCAGGACGGGGTGATCCAGGACCGCGCCGAGGCCGAGGTATTCGTGCTGCAGAAACGGGTCTGGGATGATTTCGATATAGTCATGTACCTTTTCGGCCCCAATCCCATGCCGGGAATCTGGCCCTATATCGACCGTCAGTTGCAGCGAATGCATGTCACTACCTTATCCTCTTACCCGCTGGACCACAGCAAGCACGCCAATTACATGGTCCAGGCCCAGACCAGGGTCAGCGGCCAGGAGTCCCCTGACGGCGGCCCGGACCGGGAATACTACGACGAGATGAAGAAAAAGTACTGTGCTACAGGAGATAAAAGCTGCCTGGTGCGCAAGTACTGTCTCAACGACCCAGCCTACCGCGAACTCATCCACAGGCAGCTTACCGAACTATGTACGCCCTGGGTGCCCTTTTCCCCGCTTAGCTACTACGTGCTCGAAGAGCCATCCCTGACTTGTTACGGCGATGCGGTGGATATCTGTTTCGGCGAGCACTGCATGAAAGCGATGCGCGAGTGGCTGAAAACCGAATACACTACCCTGGAGGTGCTGAACAGGCAATGGGGCACTGCTTTCAAGGCCTGGGACGAAGTTATCCCCGATGACCATAAGGAAGCCCAAAAACGCGGTAATTACTCCTCCTGGGCCGACCATCGCAGGTTCATGGAGCTGACCTACGCCAACAGCTACAAGATAATATATGATGAGCTGCGCAAACTCGATCCCAACGCCAGAATGCTCAACTCCGGCACCCAGGCCTCCGCTTCTCACAACGGCTGCGACTACAGCCTCCTGAACCAGTACACCCTGCACCTCAACGCTTACCAGTACGAAGTGCACCGCAGCATGAACCCCCAGGTAAAAATCTCCGGTGGCGCGGGCTATGGCGTGATGGGCAAGCAGGTCTTTCGCAATTTCTACCAGAACCTGTTCAAGGGCGCCAATGGCGGGCTGTATGTGTTTTGGCAATACTGCACGGTGGACCCGGATCTGACTCTGAACCGCAGCGCACTGGACATGGTAGAGGGTTTTGACGAGCTGCGCGGCCAGGGGATCGGCAAGCTGGTGGGCCTGGCTATGCCCGACAACCACGGGATAGCAGTCCACTATTCATACCCCAGCATCCACGGAACATGGATCGTGGACGGAGAAGTGAAAGACCATGTCACTTACCGCACCAGCCCCTCATTCGACCGTTTCAATGCCAATACCAAGGGCTGGCTGGAGCTGCTGCGCGACTGCGGTTTGCAGTTCGATTTCATTGCTTACAGCGGTGTGGAGACCGGCCAGTTGATCGCCAAAGGCTACCGCACTTTTGTCATGCCCATGAGCGTGGCCTTAAGCGATGAGGAGATCGATAACATCACGGCTTTTGTCGAGGCCGGCGGCACGGTGATCGCCGATGCCCTGCCCGGGATAATGGACAAGCACTGCGCGTTCAGAAACAGCGCGAAGCTGCAGAAGCTGTTCGGGATCGAGGCTCCGCTGGCCACACCGGAGACAATGATAGCCGCCAAAGGAGAGACAAAACTCAAGCTGGCCGGGGCTACGGCGCTAAGGAGCGAGGATGGCAAGCCCGTGCTGCTGGTCAACCGCTGCGGTAAAGGCCAGGCCTGGCTGCTGAACTATTTCCACCATACGTACAGCACCGATAAACAGGAGGGCAAGAACGGTCCCGCGCTGGAAAAACTGCGCACTGTGCTGGACAAAGCCGGGGTGAAACCCAAGGTGCGGCTCTCCGGCACGGACGGCAAACCGCTGAGCGGCTGCGAGCGCTACTTGTTCAATAACGGGACTACCCGGCTCTTGGGCCTGGTTCCTGATATGTCACGGCCCGCGGGGGAGCGAATCGAGGTGCGGCTGGATGGGGAGTACACGATTTACGATGTTCGCCAGAAGCGGTACCTGGGCAAAGCCGACCGCTTTTTGACCGTGATTGAACCCGGCGAGCCGCGGCTTTTCGCGTTTGTCGCCGGACGGATCACCGGGCTCGAGCTTGACGCTCCCGCCGCCGCCAGGCTGGGCCGGGAAGTTAGCTTGAACTTCCGCACCACTGGTGTCAGCGACCTGCGATCAGTGGCCGTGGTGACTGTTACCGATCCCTCGGGAGCCGAGCGCGCAATCTACGGTGGCAACTGCGATATCGTGGATTCAGCCGGCAGCGCTGCATTTCGCACCGCGCTCAACGACCCGGCTGGCGAATGGCTGGTGGAGGTGACCGAAACCGCCAGCGGCGAGCGTAGCCGGGCGGTAATCAGGATCGAATGAAGTCAGTGAGTGCGGCAGGCTTAGAGCAGTTGCCTGGGCCGTCTGTTCTAAGCCTGACGCAAGGCCCTCGCGGTCGGCACTACGGTTACGGACTCTATCTTGGTAAGGCGCGCCAGCAAGCGCTCGAGATACTCGGCCCGGATCGGTCCCCAGCCCTCATCGTCAAGGCCGTGAAGGTTGTAAACGAGCCAGCCGGAAGGGTGTGAAAGCAAGTCTTCGATAGTCTCATCCAGGTGATGTTCGGCGTTGTCCGGCCCGTAGCCCCCTGTGCCGATGCACACCAGGTCCGCGCCCGGCAGGGGATTTATCATCGGCCCGTGGCAGCGGTATGCCCGCACCCGGGTCTTGATCCGGGCCTCGAGTTCGGGGGTCGTTTTATTGTAAGGGAAATTGAACACTGCCCGTTTCGCCTCGAATCCTTTCAACTCGGTCTCGAAAATACTAAGGCAGTCCTCGATCAGTTTCTTTACCTCCTCGAACGGCAAGCGGTCGAGGTGCGCGTTATGGTGGCCGTGTGGAATCACCTCATGCTCCTGTCCTGCAGCTCGTTCCAGAGAGTGAAATCACCGATTAAGTGGCACGGGCATGACACTGTTGGCTGGAGAACGATGTACTCCTCAATTTCTTAACGGTTCACGACAGTGAGCGAGGAGATACGAGGGCTTGAATGTCAGGAATTGCTGTACTCAACCAGCGCGAGGGTAGGAAGCCGGAAAATGTTGATCTGTTTCAGGAAGCTACCGCGGGAAGCAAGGGAAGCCCCTGAACGGCGCGAAGGTTGTCAGGCACAGCAGGTACCTTACTTTTCAAATGGCAGCGGTGGCAGTCAGCAGTCAGCTATTTGCTGAAATCCTGCTTCGGATTGAGCGATTGCGATGCTGCACGGCGTAAAATGCTGCTTTCTGGTATTATTTAAGGGAGAATAGCCTCTGCTATCCTGTTCAGACCCAGAAAATCATTGGTACTGACGATGAGAACGGATAATTTATTGCAGAAACGAGGGGAATCTCTCTATGCAAGCTGGGAATGACGAAAAGTTTTTCTCAATATCTAAAAAGAAGGCTTTGATAACCTCTATCAGTTTTGATATGGGGAATATCGGTTTTAACCATTCTCCAGGCAATTTTCGGTTTTTCTCTAAAAAAACTTTACTAAACTCCTAAAGGTGGCCCGCTATGGCTAAGACTGGACTTCACCGGTTTTTTAATGGATTTACGCTGGTTCTGCCGGCTGTTCTGGTGGTCTGCTCCTTCGTTTGCTCCTGCGGTCAGACCGGTAAGCAGGCAGCCGCCGCGCCGCGCTACAAGGTGGTTGCGCCGGGTACTCACCCCGGACTTCTGTTTTCCGAGGAGGAGCTCCCCGGGCTTAGGCGCCGCGCCAAAGGTGAGACTCTCGCCGCGGAAGCCTACCGCAGGGTGCTCGAACAGGCCAATGCGCCTGAAGGCGAGGGGGGAGGACCAAGAGGAGGAAGGGGCGACTCCCAGGGACTGTTGGCCAGGGCGCTGGTCTGCCAGGTCGAAGGGGACAAGGCCATGGGCCGCAAAGCCGTGGAGCAGATGATCAGGGTTGTCAGGGGGGTCGACCCCGTGCAGTTCCTTCAGAGCAACTATGATCCCCTCTCCCACGGCCGCTATCCGATTATGCTGGGCTTCGCCTGGGACTGGCTCTACCCGGTGATGGAAGACAGTGAGCGCGCCGAGATCCTGGCTGGCATCGAAAACTGGTGTAAAGCGTTATTCGAGCATACCGAAAAACAGTGGTGGCGTGACGCCTCTTATAACTGTGGCGCCGTCCCTGTGGGCGCACTGGGAATCGCTTGCGTCGCCATCCGGGGAGAGTCCAAACATCCCGAGCTCAAGAAATGGCTCGATTCCTCAATCATACGGGTCTGGCGGAATTATTACCCCACTGCCTGGCGGGAAAACGGTATCTGCTACGAGGGCCCCTGCTACGCCCAGTATCAAATGGACCCGACAAAGTTCGGCGAAACCCTGCGCCGCACCGGCGGGCCTGACATCCTGGACCACAGCGGGGCGATCAACGCCATGGTTTACCAGCGGTTCCAGTGGATGCCCCACGGCGGATGCTCTCCCATCGGGGACAACACGGAGTACGGAAGAAGGGTCTTCGCCGCCCCCTACCTGCTGGGTATCGGGGAGATGGCAGACAGGCCCGGCCTGTGGACCTTTGTCAACTACACGGACAGAAACCGGCTGGATCCGATCATCACTTTCCTCTGGTACCCAGATGACCTCGAACCGGTCTCCCCTGCGGAGGCGAACCTACCCACCTCGGGCTACTTCGAGATCACCCGCAACCGGGCCGGCTACCTCTTCGCCCGCTCCGCCTGGGCTGATGAGCAGGCCGTCGCCTTCGCCTTCGTTACCCGCTACGAAGACTGCAACCACCAGCACTACGACATGAATTCCTTCCTCTTCTCGGCTTTCGGACGGGAATGGGCCACTCATAGGAATATCTATGGCTACCAGCACCCGCTCCACGGCGCGGATATCGAGCACAACTTGGTGATAGTTGACACCGGCGGCATGCCGATCAACGACAGGCCCAACTCCGCGGGTGACGACTGCTCCCTTTACGGGC
>DATKXY010000037.1:0-11379 GCA_035528795.1 archaeon
GCCTGGTCTGGACACTGGCCACCGGTAAGCATGCAATTTTCTCGGTCAGCGACCTGTTCGAAAATATCAAGTTCTATTTCATGTACAATGTCCCGTTCTACACCAAATATTTCGGCTGGCAGTACGGCAATTACTGGCTGACCGGGATCTTTTTCATAATCGGGCTTTACGGCGCCCTGGAACACTACCGCTGCGAGAAAAAATCTTTCTTTTTCTGGCTGACTGTCTTTCTGATTACCGGCCCGGTGCTTAACACTTACATGAATTTCAAGCTCGGCTACTCCCAGTTTCCGAATGCTTTCCCCGGAGTCGAGGAACTGCACGAGGTGCGGGAGCGCGACTATTTCTTTATTGTCTCTTTCGCCTTTTTCGGAGTCTGGGCTGGACTGGGCCTGGCCGGGCTGGTCAACCGCCTGCGCCTGGCATTCAGGATGGACTCGAACAAACCGCTCCTGGACCGCGGAGCATTCGCCTCCTTAAGCGCCGTGATCTTCCTTGCCGCCTTCATACCGCTGTATTCCAATTACGATGAAGTGGACCGCAGCGGCAACTTCATTCCCCCGAACTACGCCCGCAATATCATGAACTCCCTCGAGCCGGGCGGGATCATTTTCACCAATGGCGACAACGACACTTTCCCGCTCTGGTATATCCAGGAGGTGGAGGGCGTGCGCAAGGACTGCCGGGTGGTCAACCTGAGCCTGCTCAACACTATCTGGTATATCAGGCAGATGCGCGACCTCGAGCCCAGAGTGCCGATAAGTTTCGGCGATGAAGCCCTGGCCAAAATGCAGGCTTTCCGGCTGCCCAAGGATCTGCAGTTCAAGATGGGCGAGATGGAGATAACCTTTGCCAAAGACGAAGCGATATATATCAAGGACTTCATAGTGCTTGACATCCTGCGCACGAACAAATGGCGGAAGCCTATCTATTTTACCACCTCAACGCCTGAGGAGAACCGAAGCGGGCTGACCCCTTATCTCACTATGATTGGCGCGGTCTACAAGGTAAACCCCCGCAAAGCCGCCGACATTGCAGCCTCTGACTCGAACTATGCCCTTATCCCAGGTCAGGAAGATATTTATTTAGATATTAAAGGCACGCACAGGCTGCTCTACGAGGTTTACACCTACGAGACATTTTTCCGCAAGAAAAAAGGCGGGGAAGAAGCAAATTTCCAGTTGTTGAACCATTTCGCTCCTCCATTTTTCTGGCTCGCGAATGCCTTCGAGCAGCGCAACCTGATTGAAGAGGCGAGAGATGCCAACCTGAAAGCCCGGATGTTATATGAAGATCCGCACCGCTGGGATTCTTACATTGCTCTCTTCTATGCCCGTAATAAAATGTACACCCAATCCCAGGCGATGATGGATTCTATCAGGGATTACCGCAAAGCAGATTTTCAGCCTGCCCTTTTCCAGGAATTGGCCCAGCAGGCGATCCATAACAAGGATTATTTTGAGGCGACCGGATTTATCGAGCGCGCGCTGGAAATTGACCCCAAATTCAAGAACCTGTACGCCAACCTGTTTCTTCTTTACGAGACTTCAGGCGACAAACAGGCAGCTATAGAGTCGATTGTCAGATACCTAAAACAATTTCCGGACGACCAGATTGTAAAAGAAGAGCTCCAGAAGTATCGTGAAACCGGAAAATTCGATATTCGGAAAGCTTTCCCGATGCCCGGCTAATCTGGATCATTCGTAAATTTATGTTTTCAATTCTATCCCCCGCCCGTCTGAAGGCCAGAGGAACACCTCGCTGTTTCCCCAAAGCAAACAGCTCTGGATTTTTGTTAATAACTCCGCCTGAAGCACCAGGGCGCGCCTTATTTCTATCCCCCAAAGGATCCCTGTGTCTTTAATTTCTTGCGTGTGACCCGGTTTCTGCAACTGGTTTCAAACTGGCACGGCTCGGATTCGAACAATATTTTCTTGATCTAATTTTGCTTAACAATTAGTTTAAAATTTTGAAATCCAGTGCATAACTTCCCTTTTCCCTTTCATATTATCAGAAATCGTTTAAACCTGAACTCGAGCTTTTGCCGCTTATGTACAAAAAAGAACATCTGATCGGGGTAGCCTGCACCTTTCTTTTCGTGCTCGTGGTGTATCTTTTAACCATGGCTCCCACTGTCACTTTCTGGGACGCCGGAGAATTTATCGCTGCAAGCTATACCCTCGGCATACCCCATCCTCCCGGAACTCCGCTTTTCGTGATCATCGGCCGGGTCATCTCATCCCTTCCCCTGAACCTCCCGACAGCCCTGCGGCTCAATTTCCTATCCGTGCTTCTCAGCTCCCTGGGTGCCGGATTGATCTATCTGATCACTGTCAAAATCCTCGAAACCTGGGTCAAAGACAAAGCCCTCTTCTCAAGCCGCGTGCTGATTCACGGTGGAGCTTTCGTCAGTGCGATTATCCCGGCGTCCCTGGTCACTGTCTGGTCCAACAGCACCGAGTTCGAGGTCTATGCAGTCGCCACAGCTACTATCTTTTTTTGCGCCTGGCTGATGACCTACATGGGCTCTTTAAAAGAATCCAGGCGCATCAAAAACATCCTGCTGCTCGTTATCTATCTGGTCAGCCTCTCGATTGCCAATCACCTGATCGTGCTCCTGGTCGCCCCTGCGGTGATTATCTTTACCCTGATTCATGACCGGGACAACTGGCGCTACTGGTGCTCCGTGCTGGGCTCTTTCCTGGGCCTCTACCTGCTGGTCCTCAAAGGACTCGATCTCTCCTCAGTGGCGGCAAGGCTTTCCAGCGCTTACACTCCAGGCGAAGGCCTGCTCGTTTCTGTCTACCGTCATGTTATTGCGACAATAGATATAATTTTCGGCTTTCCCGGCTATGTAGGCAACTGGTCGAACTTCTTCCTCGGCGCACTGATTGCCGCAGGCTCCATTTACTGGGCCTACAGAAAAAAAGCCCTCGGCTTTTTCGGAGCCGCCCTGGGCCTGTTCCTCTTGGGGTTCAGTATCCACCTCTATCTCCTGATCCGCTCCGGGTTGAATCCGCCGATCAACGAGGGGCAGCCCGACAACCTCAAGGCGCTCTGGTCGGTAATCGGCCGCGAACAGTACGGAAGCGCCTATGGGATCTTTCCCCGCCTGGTCTGGACACTGGCCACCGGTAAGCATGCAATTTTCTCGGTCAGCGACCTGTTCGAAAATATCAAGTTCTATTTCATGTACAATGTCCCGTTCTACACCAAATATTTCGGCTGGCAGTACGGAAATTACTGGCTGACCGGGCTCTTCTTCATAATCGGGCTTTACGGCGCCCTGGAACACTACCGCTGCGAGAAAAAATCCTTCTTCTTCTGGCTGACTGTCTTTCTGATTACCGGCCCGGTGCTTAACACTTACATGAATTTCAAGTTCGGCTATTCGCAATTTCTGGACGCTTATCCTGACACCTCGATCCACGAGGTGCGGGAGCGCGACTATTTCTTTATTATCTCTTTCGCCTTTTTCGGAGTCTGGGCCGGACTGGGCCTGGCCGGGCTGGTCAACCGCCTGCGCCTGGCATTCAGGATGGACTCGGACAAACCGCTCCTGGGCTGCGGAGCATTCGCCTCCTTAAGCGCCGTGATCTTCCTTGCCGCCTTCATTCCGCTGTATTCCAATTACGATGAAGTGGACCGCAGCGGCAACTTCATTCCCCCGAACTACGCCCGCAACATCATGAACTCCCTCGAGCCGGGCGGGATCATTTTCACCAATGGCGACAACGACACTTTCCCGCTCTGGTATATCCAGGAGGTGGAGGGCGTGCGCAAGGACTGCCGGGTGGTCAACCTGAGCCTGCTCAACACGATCTGGTATATCAGGCAGATGCGCGACCTCGAGCCCAGAGTGCCGATAAGTTTCGGCGATGAAACCATTGAAAAAATGATACCCCTCCGGCTGCCCAAGGATCTGCAGTTCAAGATGGGCGAGATGGAGATAACCTTTGCCAAAGACGAAGCGATATATGTCAAGGACTTCATGGTGCTTGACATCCTGCGCACGAACAAATGGCAAAAACCCCTTTATTTCACTACCACGGTTCCAATCCATAACCGCACCAGCCTGGACCCCTACCTGACAATGGTGGGGTCGGTTTACAGGATCAACCCCCGCAAAGCCGCCGATATTGCAGCCACTGACTCGAATTTAGCTCTTGTCCCTGGTCAGGAAGACATCTATATGGATATCGAGGGTACGCGCAGGCTGCTCTACGAGGTTTACACTTACGATACATTCTTCCGCAAGAAAAAAGGCGGAGAGGAAGCCAATGTCCGCCTGGCTTCACATTTTGTCGCTCCGTTTGCCTGGCTGGCCCATGCCTACCAGCAGCGCAACCAGTTTGAGAAAGCGCTCGACGCCAACCTGAAAGCCCGGATGTTATATGAAAATCCCCACCACTGGGATTTTGCCATTGCCATGCTCTATGCCCGTACCAAAAAGTACAACGAAGCCCGGGCGATGATGGACTCTTTCATGGATTACCGCAAAGAAGCTGTCAGCCCCAACCTGTTCCAGCAGTTGGCACAGGAGGCAATCAATAACGATGATACTTTTGAAGCGACCAAATTTCTCGAGCGCGCTCTGGAGATAGAACCCAAATTCAGGAGCGCTTACGCCAATCTTTTCCGCATCTACGATCTTTCAGGTAACAATCAGGCGGCTATCGAGTCGATTGTCAGATACCTCAACCTGTTTCCGGATGACCAGACCGTAAAAGAAGAGCTCCAGAAATACCGTGAAACCGGAAAATTCGACCTTCAAAAAGCGTTTGGGATATCCAGCGAATAAACGTAAAGGTCAGCGTTTTTTCTCCTTTTCAAACGGCCCCTGGCTTGGCTTTCAACTCAGGGGCCTTGTCTCATATATTTATTCATACCAAGTTGCGTTTATAGAGATAGTTTATATTCTGCTGCTAAGTCGGCAAAGCCGGTACCAAAAATAAAATAAGAAGTCAGAAATCAGAATACAGAAGTCAGAAGCTCCACTCCCACCCCAAAACATCAAACCCTGAGTTTATGAATGACCAAGACCTGTAATCCGGGCAGGGGAGGGATTCTGACTCCTGACTCCTGACTCCTTGACAGTTATAAAATGAAATCAATATTCGACAGGCAAGACCCGATTAATAAATATCATTTTAATTGCAACTCAGTATCAACATTTGCAATGTCCTGGGCTTTGGATGATCTCATACTGGCTGCACGGCTGGGCCACTGACAGCCTGATCTTTAAAAGCGTAATAGATTCCCTCCCGAGCAGGCTGAAAGCCGGAGTCATTGCCCTGGATTTGCCGGGATTCGGTTCCGCCTCTCCTCTTGAGGATGAGGAGACCTGCTTTTCTCGGATCATAAGCCGCCTGTCCCGTGATAACTCGAAAGCCGGGATCGGCCTTGTCGGCTGGTCTATGGGAGCCATGGTGGCTCTTGAGACTGCAGCCGGGCTGGGACAGAGGGCTGCCGCTGTGGTCCTCATCTCGGCCTGCGCCCGTTTTGCCAGGGGTGAGAATAACCCCTACGGCAAAGACAGGCGCATTCTGAAGCTGATGTCCCGGCGGCTCTCTGCGGCTCCTCAGGAAGTGCTCGAGGATTTCTTTCATGGCATGTTTTCTCCAGGCTCCTCCATGCGCTGGGCCAATTTCAAGCGCGACTGCCTGCCGAGGTACCGCAATCAGAACCGCGAAATGTTAACTCAGGGGCTGGACTACCTCTTGCGAGCCGATCTCCGGCCCTGCCTCGGCAGGGTCAGTGCGCCGGTGCTCTTAATCCATGGGGAAAATGATCCGGTGATCGATTACCGCCTGGCTGAGGAGCTCGCAGGGGCTTTGCCCAACGCGCGTCTTGTTAAAATAGAGGCCGGGGACCATATTCCATTTTGGGAGGCCGAGGAACGCTTTGCCTTTCTAATAGGGAAATTTTTAGAGGAGAATGCTCTTTAAATTCTAGTTCAAAATATTTGAAATTTATTGTAATCTATTCAGTTGATCGACATGAGATCATTCTCAATTTTTTTTCAGGAGAATTCAGTTGACAGGAGTCAGGGGGCAGAATACAAAATTTCCCCACCGCCCCAGGTAGCCTGCCTCTGCCTTTTCTACTATGCTTCGGACTCAATGTATCTGGTGCGGGGATTACTGACTTCTGCTGACTACTGACTTCTGTATTCTTGCTTTGGTGTAACTCATTGATTTATGAGACTTCTCGCAATTGTGAGAGATAATCTCTCAGAGTGAAATATGTAAGAATTTAACTCGTTCACTTCGGGAGCCAATCCCTGACATTGATAAGCGGCTGATAAATCAGGGGCTGCGGGTTCAAGGCGCAAAGAAGCTAAAGAAAAATAAACGGTTTCAAGAACTTTGACCTTTATCTGCCTGAGGATATAAATTTGTGTATTCCATTCTCCAGCGGATTCAAACTTATTTGAGGTTAAATGCTTACCGAACTGGTAAATAAAAAGATCCTGGCTCTCCATTTTTCCAAAAGCGCGGAAAGTTACGACAAGCTGGCGGTCCTTCAAAGAGAGATCGCCTACCAACTCGTGGACTGGGCATCGAGCGGGAAAGAATTCAAGGCCGGCAGGCTCGCGGTGCTGGAGATCGGCTGCGGCACCGGGTTTTTAACGGGTTTCCTTTCTCAAAGACTGAAATCCAAGGTTTTTGTGGCAGTCGACCTGGCCAGGGGCATGCTCAACCAGGCCCGGATTAAGCTGCATGAATCCCGGGCTGGGGTAAAGCTTGTCCAGGCGGATGGTGAGAACCTGCCCCTTCCGCCCTGCTCATTCGACCTGGTAGTATCGAGCACAGCTTTCCAGTGGTTCAACTCTTTCGAGAAATCCATTGCCGGGATCCACAGGCTCTTGCGTCCCGGCGGCAGGCTAATTTTCGCCACTCTGGGCCGGGGCACTTTCCGCGAACTCAAAGAGGCTTACCGGACCGCAGCCGGACAAATGGGCATAAAACTCGCCTCCGCCAGGTACGGGCTGCCGTTTATCGGAGCGCTTGAAGTGAGGGATTGCCTTATACAAGCGGGTTTTAAAGGCGCCGCAGTGAAGCAGTACAGGAAATTCGAGTTTTTCCCTTCATCGCGGGACTTTCTTCTTTCCATAAAAAAAAGGGGGGCTAACAACCCTGATTTCCGCCCCATGAGCCTGAGAGTCGAGCGGGACCTGCTCGGCAAGATGGCAAGCTTTTACGACACCCGTTTCAAGGTGGACGGCCACGTGTATGCAAGCTATGAGGTCATTTTCGCTAAAGGTGAAAAACCGGGGGGGCGGTGATGGCGCTTAAAGGTTTTTTTGTTACCGGAACCGGCACCGGGGTGGGCAAAACAGCGGTGGCAGCCGCCCTGGTCTGGCTGATGAACAATAAAGGCATCAAGACCACCCCGTTCAAGCCTGTGGAGACCGGCGTAACCCCGGATAAGGGAGGGGACCTGCTGGTCTGCCTGGAAACCGCCGGGCTTTCCCCGGGGCCACGGGAGCTTGAGCTAATGAGGCCTTACAGGTTCAGTCTCCCGGCCTCCCCCCATCTGGCCGCAGAGGATGCGGGCCAGGAAATCGATCTGGATCGCATCGAAAGTGCAGCCCGTAATCTCGCCTCATCATATAAAGCCCTTATAGTGGAAAGCGCCGGGGGGCTGCTGGTGCCGCTTACCCGCCGGGTAACCACCCTGCACCTGGCCCAGGCGCTCGGGCTTCCCCTTATCGTTGTGGCCCGGGCCGGCCTGGGCACGATCAACCACAGCCTGCTCACCCTGGAAGCTGCCGGGAACGCAGGCCTCAGGGTAGCGGCAGTCGTACTGAACCGACCGGAACCCGAAAAACCTTCTGAATGCTTATCAAAGCTTGAAAGGGATAATAGAAGGGTGATCCAGGAGTTTAGCGGAATATCTGTATGGGAAGCACTTCCTCATATTCCCGGAGCCGGCAAGAAACCGGAATCGACTCGCATCCTGGCTGTTCACCTGGTGGCTGCGGGAGCGGAAAGCCTGATCTCACAAGCTTTTAAAAATCTAATGCAAGACCGTTCAGAAGACGGTAAAGCCTGATACTGATTTATAAAATCCAGCCCGATCCGACAGATCGAAGTCTTAATCCGCACCTCACATTTTTTTCAATGCCCTGGCTACTGCTGAAAGCAAAAACTCGAAATAATCATCTGTCAGCGCCGCGGTGAGGGAAAAACGCACTCTGCTGGTTCCTTCCGGCACAGTGGGCGGCCGCACCGCCGGGGCAAAAACTCCCTGCCGTATTAGATTTTCTGCAAAAACAAGCGCCCTCTCCACATCGCCCATGACAGCCGGCACTATCTGGGTCGTGCTTTTCAGGGTTTCGATTCCCAGGTTCTGAAGGGTCTTCCGGAAGCGCCCGGCCATTTGTAAAAGCCGCGCACGAAGGCGATCCGATTGGCTGATTATGCCGAGGCTTGCCTGTATTGCGGCCAGAAGCGGAGGGGATGGAGCAGTGGTGTAAATAAATGAGCGGCAGGCGTTGATAAGGTAATCGCGGATCTTTCCGGGCCCGGCGATATAGGCTCCGCTCACCCCGAACGCTTTGCCCAGCGTACCCATCACGAGAACATCTTTTTCATCCAGTCCTCCCTCGGCAGCCAATCCCCTGCCTGCCGGACCCAGGACACCCACTGCATGAGCTTCATCGGCAAGGAAGAGCGCAGAGTATTTACGGCAAAGCGCGGCAATATCGGCTACAGGGGCCCGGTCGCCGTCCATGCTGAACACTGTGTCTGTAACCACAAGGGCCCGCCCCCGGCGGGAGCTGTCTTTTTTAAGCAAGTCTTCCAGATGGTCGGGGTCATTATGCTGGTACCGATTGAGCTGAGCCCCGCTTGCCCGCGCACCGTCATAAAGGCAGGCGTGGCACAGGCGGTCGAGATATATTCGGTCGCCGCGGCCCACCAGAGCGCTGATCACCCCGACTCCCGCGGCATAGCCCGAGCTGAATGTCAGCGCGCTCTCCGTACTGTGAAAGCGCGCGAGTTCGTGCTCCACCCTCTCATGAAGGTCTGTGGTACCAGAAATAAGCCGCGAGGCTCCTGATCCCACTCCCCACCTGTCCGCAGCCTTGGCGGCGGCGGCTCTCAGACGGGGATCATTCCTCAAGCCCAGATAATCGTTCGAGGCCAGGTTGAGAAGCCATTTTCTTCCAATCTGTACCCTGGACCCATTATCAACAGCGGAAAGCGGCTTTAGAGTTCTCAGAAGTCCGCTTTGGGATTGTTTCTTTAAATACCGGTCAATAAAAGCCCAGCGCTCATCCATTTTTCTTCACTCAGGCATCAGAGGTTGATAAAGCAAGCTAAGTTTCCCTGATACGGAGCTTTTTCAAAGCCCCATAGCAGCAAAGGGATGGATCATTTACACCCTCAAGGCAAAAGAGCTCCCTGCGAAAGCCCCGGCTGTCGCCCACTCCTTTCTCGATTACATCCACCAGCCGGCCGCGTTCGCAGTTCAGGCAGCGCTCACTCTGGTTTCCGAGCACCGTGGCGGTGCGGGCATCAACGAGCGTGGCGGAAAAATCCGGTCTGAAAATCTCAGGTGAACGCTCATGGAACTCGAATTTCCCGGGCTTTGTCAGCACAAGGCGTCCCTCATCCACAGTGAGCTCGGCTTCGAATTCCACGAGATCTCCGCGCGAGAGACGAATAATCTGCTGGTTTTTCTGTGAAAGCCGCAGGTAAACGAAATCCTCGAAATGTGTCCTTCCCAGGTAACATTCGGTGAAATTGACCAGATACCCGTGGAGTGACACCTTACTCCCTTTAGAAAATACTGTCTTGGTAAGCAAAGGGCCCACAAAATTCACCCTGCCATAGACCTCGAGGCGCCTGTCCCGGTGGCCGGCGAGCCAGTCCTCAAAATATTCGAGCTCGCTCAGGAAATCCCTGTATCTGTCCTCAGAGAGTTGGATTACTGGAACTTTGTGAAGCTTGTCTTCGTAATAAAACCGGCAGCCGATGCAGTTTTTGCCCGGATGATTGTAACCTTTCCTGCAGGCGGCCCCCTTTTCCAGCAGGCGGCAGCGCCACTTGAAATAAAAACATCCATCCGGCAGGCAGTGTTTGACTTTTAGTACGTGGTAAACGCTCACTCGACCCTCGAAAGCATCGTGCGACTGCAGCTTGCAGCGGAAAATATCGAGACGTTTATACTGGTTGATCACGCTACAGGCCCCCTTACATCATAAGTGAGCGTCTGACGCCTGTAAGACTTATTTTGTGCAAAATGGCAAATAAGGTGTCCAAGATCAATAAAAATTGTAGAAAAAAAGCCATTCTTTCATTATATTTTTAAAGACCGGCCAGAAGGGAGCGGAAGTTTGTTTTTTTTAATCCCGCCGTTTCCAGCGCTTTCGCCTCCCTGTTGGAACGGGTAAAAGTAAGAAAGGCAGGCTGATAAATGGACCCTGTTATTTCAATCTCGATTTTTACTTTAGGTCTGCTCGGCCTTCTTTTCGGAGGCGGACTGGCCTACGCATCTAAAAAATTCGCCGTCAAGACAGATCCCCGGTTAGCCATGGTTGTCGATTTACTTCCCGGCGCCAACTGCGGCGGCTGCGGTTTCCCGGGGTGCACTGCCTTTGCTGAAGCGGTGCTCAAAGGAGAGACCCCGGTTACTGCCTGCAATCCGGGTGGTGCAGCTACAGCCGAAAAAATAGCCAAACTGCTGGGCGTGGAATTTGACGATATTACCCCAATGATCGCTGTCGTTCAGTGCCAGGGTGGAAAGGATGTGTCTGTAGACAGGTTCAGCTACAGCGGTATTAAAACTTGTGCGATGGCCCACAAGATCAGCGGCGGACACAAAGCCTGCGCTTACGGCTGCCTCGGTTTCGGCGATTGCGTGCGCGTTTGTTCGTTCGATGCAATCATCATGCGTGAGGATGGCCTGCCGGTAGTGGATGAACAGAAATGTACCGCCTGCGGCGCCTGTGTCAGAGCCTGCCCGCGCGACATCATGAAGCTGATCCCATTGACCCAGCAGGTCTATGTGGGCTGTGTCTCCCAGGACAAAGGCAAGGCGGTCAAAGATGTCTGTAAACTGGGCTGCATCGGCTGCTCCCTATGCGCCAAGGTCACCCCGAGCGGCGCAATTAAGATGAACGGCAATCTGCCGGAGATCGACCCCTCCGGTACAGACCTGGTAATCGCTGTGCACAAGTGCCCTACAAAAAGTCTGATCGATAGAGTAAAAGTGCGGACCAAAATTTCCATTGACACTAGTTGCGACGGTTGTACCGAATGTGTCAAGGTTTGTCCGGTGAAAGGCGCGATCGAGGGAGAACAGGGACAGAGGCACAAGGTGGTCTTTGCAAAATGTATCGGCTGCGGCATATGTATCCCGGCCTGCCCC
>DATKXY010000038.1:0-4194 GCA_035528795.1 archaeon
CAATATGGTCGAGGGGTTGACAAGGGAAGATGTCGAGTATCTCAAATCAGTCATGGCTCAGCTCGACCTGAGGGCCGGGGAGAAGGAGGCATTCCAGACAATCCTCTCTAGCCACGGTAAAACTGACAAGGCTGGCTTGCCGGAAAAATTCTCTCTCTCCCGGAACGTACCCAACCCTTTCAACCCCTCGACAAGCATAATCTATACAGTGCCCGAAGGCCCTGTGGTGCAAGTAACATTAAGAATTTACAGTATCCGCGGCCAGCTTGTGCGCACACTGGTAGATAAGACCTGTGAGGCCGGTTCTTACAATGTGTTCTGGGACGGGACAGATGGGGCCGGACACCATGTTTCCAGCGGAGTTTATTTCTACAGGATGCAAGCTGGCGATTTCATCCAGACCCGCAAGATGGTGCTGCTGAAATAAAATAATGGATCAATTCTTGTTTGCTTTATCTCTTTATAGAAGGGCAGGAACATTTTTGAGATAATTAATATGGGTAATAAATGCCTCGCCTGGTTTAAACGGCTCGGATTTGCTTTAAGCTTGTTATTCTTTTTCTCTTTTTTCCTCAGAGCTGCCGATGCCGGGAAGCTGGCTCCTGAACTTGAACAGGTGCTTTCCCAGGCTCCGCCAGACTCGGAGATAACAGTCCTGGTCAGGCCTGCCTTGGAAGTAGAAATCAACGCTCTGGAAAAAGAGCTTTCCAGGCGAAGGGCCTCACGCGCAGAGCGCCACCGGCGTGTGATCGTTGAGCTGAAACGCAAAAGTAAAGCTTCACAGGCCGGCCTGCTGGCTGAGCTTGAGGCCGGGCGCGTCCTCGGACAGGTGTGGGAATACAGATCATTCTGGATCACCAATCTGGTGGCGGTTACTGCTACTATTGAGTGCATCCGGAAGCTCGCTGCTCGTCAGGATGTTGCCGGAATCCTGGAGAACAAGACAGTTAATGTGCTTCCATTAAAGGATGGAAATGGAAGCCCTGCCGATATCGACTCTCTCAGCATTTCAGCGCGCCTGGCCTCAGCGAGTAAAAAATTCAACTGGGCCCTGCAGCGGATCAATGTCCGCAGGCTCTGGGAACGAGGGATCACCGGCAGGGGCGTTCTGGTGGCTATTATCGACACCGGGGTGGATGGCAATCACCCGGCGTTGAGAGATAAGTGGCGCGGCGCCAATGGGTTCCCGGTAAGTAGAAGCTGGTTTGATGTATGGAAAGAGCACACGCATTTCCCGGTGGACCACGAAAACCACGGAACCAGTGTCATGGGCTGTCTGGTGGGCCAGGATGGGGCAGATACCACCGGAGTCGCTCCGGATGCCCAGTGGATTGCGGCTTGCTATTCCGCGTCTGTCGATACGGTCAACCAGGAAAAAACTGAAAGAATCGAGCATAAAACGGAGACAAAAATTCTGGAGTGCTTCGAGTGGACGGCCGATCCGGACGGCGATCCGGAGACTGTTGACGACGTGCCCGATGTCCTCGGCAATTCTTGGATATTCAGCGAAGCTGACGGCTGTTTTGACACATTTGATGAAGCAGTCAATAATCTCAAGGCTTTGGACGTCATTGTAATCTTCGCTGCCGGCAATGACGGCCCAAATATGGGAGTGCCGGCCGCCAAACCCGAGTTTTTCGCAGTGGGGGCCCTTACCCAAAACGATTACCTGGCTTTTTTCTCGGGCCGGGGCCCCTCTTTTTGCGACCGGGTGACCATTAAGCCCGATCTGGTGGCTCCAGGCGTGAATATCCTCGTACCCCAGGATTTGAACTATGGTGCGAGCTACAGATATGCTGACGGTACTTCTTTATCGGCACCCCTGGTCGCCGGGGTCGCGGCCCTGCTCAGACAGTGCAATCCGGAGCTCAACCCTGATGAAATAATCCGGACCATTCGCAGCTCGGCAATTGACATGGGCCCCCCGGGACCGGACAATGCATACGGCTGGGGGCTTGTCGATGCCGAAGCCGCTTTCAACCTGTTGAAACCATCCACATCCCCCAATCTGTTAATCGGCAGAATCGAGATCACCGCTGGCTGGGATGAGCTTATCTCCCCAGGAGAACAGGCAAGGATCATCCTGCACCTGACAAACACAGGCGTAGAGGCCAACGCTGTAACCGCTGAACTCGTGTCCAACAGTGCTGATGTAACTGTAATCTCAGGCATGGCTTCATTCGGCGATATCGGGCCCCATAAACAGGCCTCTAACTCTCTGACACCTTTTTTGCTTGCCTTTTCTTCCCAAATACCGGAAAACGTGACCAGCACATTCAGTCTGCGGCTGGCTACCGGTGAGCTTATCCGTACGCTCTCTTTCAATCTTAAAGTGGTCGGCGTAATGGAGCCGCCGGAGAAAGGCGTCGCCTTTCATTCTGTGGGAAAGGTGGGCCTCTTGCTGACCAATTACGGGGTGATCGGCTCAGACAGCGATAATGGCGGAGGATTTCAGTATCCTTATACGGGTTCTGTAAGCCCGGATCACCTTTACCGGGGCTCCCTGCTTATCGCCACAGGACCGGCTACAGTATCGGATGCAACCTTCAACGAGTACACCAGGAATGATAACGTAAGTTTCGACAGTGATTTCAGCCCTGTTGCAGGAGGAAACATACAGGTGTTTATTCCAGGCAGATTCGCTGATCTGGAAGTAACCGGCGCTTTCACTGACAACCTGGCCGCCAATCCCCTGGGAGTGGCAGTGTATCAGCGAAGCTACGCCTGGAGCGCTGAGGCGGATGACGATTATGTAATTGTCGAATATGCCTTTAGTCTGGTTGTAGGCCTGGAGGCTCTGACAGGTATTTATCTGGCCCAGCACCTGGACTGGGATGTAGGTACAGGGTATGCTCGGGGAGATAACGACCTGGTAGGCTTTGACACCGAATTAAGGCTGGCCTACATGTATGATAATGTCTCCAATGCTTATGTGGGTCACGCTCTGCTGACCCATCCGGTCGCCGGATTCCGGGCGATCAACTATCAGCAGGATATCTCGGATGGATTTACGGGTGAGGAAAAATTCTCTTTTATGACCTCTGGAATTGACGATACGTTGATTGGTGTACCGGATGACTGGAGCGAATTGCTTTCCGCCGGCCCTTTGACCTTAAGCTCCGACAGGGAGGTTTTTGCAGCTTTTGCTCTGGCAGGGGGAGGGAGTCTGAAGGAATTGCGCGCCAACACCAGAGCAGCCTATGCCCGTTATCAAGAAATCAGCGCAGTCAGGTCTACCCGCCCGATCCTATCTTGTGATTTCAACGGTGACGGGATGATCAATATCATTGACGTGATTTCTCTGCTGCTCTTTCAGCGTGACAACCCCGGAGAGCCTAAAGGTGATTTTAACCGGAACGGCATTACAGACATTGCAGATGCTTTTGCCCTGCTGGTAGCGCTGAACGATGGGACCTGTGCGGATGCCAATCCAATACTCGCCGGTCTGAGTGAGCTGTCAGAAATTCCGAAAATTGAGGGTCTGAGCAGGGCGGAGATAGAGTATATCGAGCAGACAATGAGCCTGATGAACCTGATCCCGGAAAATAAGGCTGCACTTAGTCTCGCGCTTTATGGAAAAACAGGAACGACAACTTTATCGGAAGCCTTTTCGCTAGGTCAAAATTTTCCGAATCCTTTCAACCCGGCTACTGCAATTAGCTATTGTATTCCTGCGGGCCGCTCTGTACACCTGATCCTCAATATATACGACCTGCGCGGCCGCCTGGTTCGCACGCTGGTGGATGAAGCCCGCCAGGGGGGCACTTACGAAGTGTTCTGGGATGGCACGGATCAGTCCGGCCGGCGGGTTTCCAGCGGCACCTACCTGTACAGGCTGCAGGCGGGCGATTTTGTCCGGACCCGCAAGATGGTGCTGCTCAAATAGTGTTTGTTACCAAAGTTGTTCAATTTTAATCAATTTGAACAATAACTACTCTGCACATGCTTTAAAGGATTTAGTAATTGTATCCGATTTCTTTCTTCTTTAAATAGATCTGTCGAGTTTGAGAAAAGAGGTGGTGGCAAAGTAATTTTTTGTCGAACAAGTAGTCACAGACTGAGAATGATAAACAAGCGACAGTATGATCCTCTTTCTTCTCTTGTGAGTCGAGTCTAAAAAATCAAACCCCTGACCATCGCTTCTAGACTTGTTTCGAAATTGTCTGTCAATGCTCCCCGATCCCTCCAAGGAGA
>DATKXY010000039.1:0-10402 GCA_035528795.1 archaeon
ATACTTGAAAAATGAAGAGAACTTTGCGAATATTTATCCATGGCAGTGATCTCCTTAAGTTTTGGATGGTAATTAATGTAACTATAATATAATCCAAAACCTTAGAGATTTCACTGCCTTTTTTATGAATAATTCGGGTTAATTATTATTTAGAAAAAAATATTTTAAAAATTGAGGCAGATTTCAAGGAAGAATCTGAATGTCTTGAAATGTGTAAATTATTAAATAGAGAAAACCTTAATTTAATTGGTTATAATTATAAACTTTTAGAAAATCTAAAAAAAGTAGCTTCTACTGAATTAAAAGCAATGTTAACCCGCGATATTAAGGAAAATGCAATTGCAATAATTATGAAACAATATAAATCGGCTCTTGTTTTAAGCGGTAGTATTATTGAAGCCTTGCTTATGGACAAAATTGTGGGAAAAGGAATAAAAAAGTATAATGTCAAAGAAAAGTCAAAAAATATTATTATGATGGATTTAGATGAGTTATTGGAAGTTGCAGCAAAAGAGAAAATTATTGGTGCTACAATGTCTCATTTAGCACATGGTGTAAGAGGATATCGTAACCTAATACACCCAGGTGTTGAAAAAAGAAAATCAACACTAAAAATTAATGAATCGAATGTTGAACTTGCTTGGAGTATAGTTAAAAAATTGTTGTTTGAGCTTAATTGAATTTAATACATAGAATTTATATATCATGGGCAAAAAATGTGAACTACCACCAATATTGCTTGTTTAAAAAGCTGCCGGCCCGCCCATCCGGTCGCAAACCCATCCGAGCCAGTTTATCCATTCCCGGGAATTTTCAGAAATCCTACTCCTCTTTTATTCCCTTGACCCTGCCTCTGAAAAATCTTAGGTTTCTGGCCTGTAGACCGGACCAAACAGCCTCGTTTTTTATCTCAAGAGGAGCTTTATGGGACTTGGTATGGGAAAACTGGCTACTATTGATGTGGTCATAATAGCCTGTTACCTGGTGGGGATCACTGTTTTCGGCTCCTGGGTCGGCAGGTTTATCAAGACAGACAAGGATTTTTTCCTCGGGGGCAGGAACCTGCCCTGGTGGGCGATCGGGATGTCCATGGTGGTCTCGGATATCGGGGCCCTGGAGCTTGTCGGCGTGGCAGGCGCGGCCTTCACCTATGGCATCGCCATGGCGAATTATGACTGGATCGGCTGTATCCCGGCCATGGTTATTGCAGCCTTTGTTTTCATTCCCTATTACTGGCGCTCCAAGGTGTTTACCATACCTGAGTTTTTAGGGCGCCGGTACAACGAGTTCGTGCGCGTTATGGTGGCCCTGATCTGGGGCACAGTCTTTCTCTTCCAGCTCGGCATTTTCTTTTATACTGCAGCCAAGACCCTCAATATCCTCTGCGGCTGGCCGATCATGATCTCGATAATCATTATCGCCACCGCTATCGGGATCTACACTTTTTTCGGCGGCTTGTCGGCAGTGGTTTTCCTGGATTCGATCCAGTGCGTGCTGCTTTTTATCGGCAGCCTGCTTATTCTCACCATAGCGATGGTAAAGGTGGGGGGTTACAGCGAGCTGGTATCCGCGGTCACCTCAATGGGAGGCAAGTACGAGCACCACTTTGACCTGCTTGTCCCGGCCGATGACCCGTCACCCCTGGGTTGGGCCGGCGTGCTTTTCGGCCTGACCCTGGTTCTCTCTCCGGCTTACTGGCTCGGCAACCAGGCTATCGTGCAGCGCAACCTGGGCGCCCGCAGCGAGTACGAGGCCAAGAAAAGCGTGCTCTGGGGCGCGTTCCTTAAACTTTTTATTCCGATTATCCTGGTCGGTCCGGGGCTTGCCGGCCTGGTCCTGCATCCGGGGCTCGAAAACGGGGATGACATCTATCCGACCCTGATCCATGACCTCCTGCCGCCAGGGCTTACCGGCATTGTTTTCGCCTCCTTCCTGGCCGCTTTAATCTCCAGTGTGGATTCCTACCTGAACAGCGCTGCCACGATCTGGACCAAGGATGTCTACCAGAAATTCATCGCGCCCGGCAAGGATGAAAGGCATTACATGATTGTCGGCAAGACCCTCACCATTGTCTTTGTAGTGATCGGGGTGGTGCTCGCTCCGATCACCGGGCGTTTTCCCAGCATCTGGGATTATTTCGTGACCATCTACAGCGTATTCCAGGGCCCGCTACTGGCCATTCTGCTCCTGGGGCTGCTCTGGCGCAGGGCCAATGGAAAAGGAGCGCTTGCCGGGCTGGCCCTTGGCATTTCAACCAGCGCCACCCTGTTCTGGATCCAGGATAAGCTTTTCACCTGTCCAGTGCCTTATCTCTATATCGCCTTCTGGGCCTTTGGAGCCGCCCTTCTGGCTACAGTGGCGGTCAGCCTTCTCACCCGGCCGGAACCCCCTGAAAAGATCGAGGGGCTGATCTATTCGGTCCTCCGGAAGAAACGCTCGGTTTGATTTGACAGGGAGGCCGGCTTACAGGTCCTGAAATGCCGAGTCTGGCCAGGGGCGTATCCTGTGATCGCCAGGTTCGCAGACAGGGCGGTTTGACAAACATACCTTTTGTTTGGTATGTTATATTTATGGCGTCCGGGCGTTTTTCTGAGGCCTTAAAAATCGGCCTGTTAAGCCACGATTATAGTAGATTTATATCCTTAAAGCACGAGGATTTGAAATGGCAAAATCTCTTTTCTCCGGTCCCGCCCGCCTGTTTACAAGCCCTTGTCGCTTTTCAATAGTCTGGCTGGTATTTTGCTTTCCCATTTTATTTACGCCTTCTCTTTTAGCCCAGCAGAATGTCCAGAGAATTTACAGTCTGACCAGAGAGCTTTATTTCCCGGTAGTTACAGGCTGGAAAGCAAGTAAAGGGGAACTGGAGCGCGGCTATGACCCGAACCTTAGCGAGGAGGGTTGGGAGAGTTTTAATTATCAGCCTGTGCTCGGGGCGGAAGAATGCTGGTTCAGGGTGGAGCTTGCCTTTCCGGAGCAGATAGCGCTCCAGCGGGTCGATAGCCGCGCAGTGTGGCTCGGCCTGGATGTTCTCGGGGAAGGATCAATTTATTTGGACGGCAAAAAGCTTGGCTCGCTCAAAGCCGGGAAAAACCGCCTGCTTATCAAAAGAAGTGCCAGAGCCGGTGAAAAGGTTAAAATAGCGGTCAATCTGAAAGGGACCCATCAGAAAGTCATTTTCAGAAACGCTGAGATTCAGCTTGACCAGTGGCAGGAGGCTGTGGATCTCGCCGCCCAGTTGCAGATGACCATTTACACTGCAGTAAGGCTGCTCGGAACGGACACGCGCCAGAAGAGCCTGCTTCTTGAATACGATCCGGGAACCGACCTCTCGACTGTCCCGCAATTCAAACGCCAGGAACTTTTGGGCAGGCTCAATGTCGCGCTCTCGGAGGTCGATGAAGCCGCGGCCCGAAACGGCGATCCCGAGGCTTTCTGCTCCTCGGTCAAACGTTCTTTCAGTGACATGACAGAGCTGGCCGATCACCTGCACACTTACACCCTGTACCTGGTTTCCAATGCGCATATCGATCTGGCCTGGCTCTGGCGCTGGCGTGAAACAATCGAGGTGGCCCACGATACTTTCAAGAGCGTTCTGGACCTCATGCGCCAGTACCCGGAGCTTGTCTTTTCCCAGAGCCAGGCCCAGCTTTTCGAGTGGGTCCGGGTCTATTACCCGGAGATGTTCGAGGAGATAAAACAACGGGTCAGGGAGGGGGAATGGGAAATCGTGGGCGGGATGTGGGTTGAACCGGACTGCAACCTTATTTCCGGAGAAAGCTGGATCAGACAGATCCTCTATGGCAAGCGCTTTTTCAAGAAATATTTCGGCGTGGAGGTTAAACTCGGCTGGAACCCGGATTCTTTCGGCTATAACTGGAACATGCCGCAGTTTTTCAGTAAAGCCGGAATCAAGGCTTTCCTGACCCAGAAACTCCTCTGGAACGACACCAATTTTTTCCCATATCACATTTTCTGGTGGAAAGGCCCGGACAGCAGCCGGATCCTGGTTTACATGCCGTATCTGGGGTACACCAACACTGTAAATCCGTTCCAGATGGTGGATGCCCTGCGCCAGTTCGAGGCCAACACCGGACTGCGCAACATGGCTTTCATGATCGGCTATGGGGACCACGGGGGCGGCCCGGACAAGGACATGCTGGAGGAAGCGCGCAAGCTCAACGAGCTCCCGGTTTTCCCCAGGGTGGTTTTCGGTGCCGCGGAGGATTATCTGGAAGAGCTGCCGGATTCGGTAAAAGCTTCGCTTCCTGAATACAGCGATGAGCTTTACCTGGAATACCACCGGGGAACTTACACCACGCAGGCGCGGATGAAAAAGCTGAACCGCGAGTTGGAGCACAGCCTGGAAGCAGCGGAGAAGCTTTCGTCCCTGGATGCCGTGCTGAGCGGCTCTTCCTACCCGGACGGGCGCCTGGAGCTGGCCTGGAAAAAGGTGCTTTTCAACCAGATGCACGATATACTACCCGGGAGCGGGATCGCAGCAGTCTACCGCGATGCCGAGGAGCAGTACGAAAAAGCGGGACGCCTGGCCCGGCAGATCACCAGCCGGGCTGTCCACGGGCTTGCCGCACGCATTAACACCCAGGATGGAGGCCTCGGAGACCCTCTGCTTGTTTTCAACACCCTTTCCTGGCCGCGCAGCTCGGTGGCTGAGGTGGAGGGAGATAAAGAGGTGCTCTCGAATTACAGTATATATGACCACACTGGGAAAAGGCTCCCTTCACAGGTAGTAGAACCGGATGAGGATGGGGAAGCGGACCTCATTTTTCGGGCTGAGAATGTGCCCGCCACCGGTTACCGGGTTTTCATGCTGCGCCGGCGGATTCATGCTGTCGATAAGGCTGAAAACACTTTGCGGGTTTCTGAAAGGCTCCTTGAAAACGCTTTTTTAAGGGTCGAGCTCGATCCAGTGCGCGGGTTGATAACCCGGATCTATGACAAGAAGGCGGCACGGGAGGTGCTGGCGCCAGGCGGGGTGGGGAACATGATCGAGCTTTTCGAGGACAAGCCCAAGAATTGGGATGCCTGGAATATCGGTTATACCGGAGTAAGCTGGCCCCTTGACCGTGCGGACAAACTCGAGGTGACCGAAACCGGGCCGGTGAGGGCCACAGTCAGGATTCGCAAAAGTTTCCTGGGGCCTACCAAGCCCAGAAGGCCGCTGGCTACAAGCTTTCCCTCTTCGTTCTTTACCCAGGAGATCAGCCTCTATGCCGGCTCCCCGCTCCTCGAGGTGCGCAGCCGCTTCGACTGGTGGGAAGACCAGGTCTTGTGCAAAGCGGCCTGGGAGCTGAACCTGTCCTCGGACACGGCTTACTTTGAGATTCCCATGGCCGCTGTGGGCCGGCCCACCACCCGTAATAGCTCCTGGGAGAAAGCGCGTTTCGAGGTGCCCGGTCTGCGCTGGGCGGACTTGAGTGAAAAAGGCTACGGGGCGAGTCTGATCACAGACAGCAAGTACGGCTATGATGTGCAGGGCAACCGCATGCGTGTCACCCTGCTCAGGTCTCCTGCCTGGCCTGACCCCTCAGCCGACCGGGGCAGCCACAAGTTCCGCTACGCATTGCTGCCCCACCCCGGCGACTGGCGGAGCGGGGGCACCGTGAAAGCGGCAGCGGAGTTCTGCTCGCCTCTTCTGGTCCAGCGCAGCGTACCGCATAAGGGGGATCTTCCCTTTTCCGGGAGAAGTTTTATTTCCTCGGCTCCGGCCAATGTTGTAGTCAGCGCTTTTAAGGTGGCAGAGGACGGCCAGGGCTTCATTCTCCGCTGCTACGAGGCCCATGGGATTAAAACGCAGGCTGAAATCACCCTTCCGCCCGGCGCAGGGAGAGCGGAAGAAACAGACCTTTTGGAGGGCGGCGGCCAGGCAGTACAGATCAGCGAACAAAAGATGAGATTTACTATTGACCCGTTCGAAATTAAAACTTTCCGCATACATTTCGCATCAAATCCTCTTTCCCTGGATCCGAATTGAGGATGCATAAATCTCACAGGCACTGCATTCGGATATTGGGCCTCATCTGCCCGTTTTTCCTGCTGGCCTCTTTGTCCCGCGCCCAGTTGGGCGGGGATTCGCCGCGCCTGCAGTTCCTGATGCAGTTGAATGCCCAAATTGACGGGCAGATCGGAAAATTCCGCAGCGATCAATATATCGAGCAGAATCCGCTCCAGCCTGTCGAGCCGCGGTGGCTGAATCTGGGTTTTATTCCCTTTGCCCGGGCCTCTGGCAGGAGTATCTACCCCAACACCGTACCGGGTCAGGAGGAACGCGGGGCTGCGCTTAAGGCTTTCGCAGCGCCCGGTGAGGACCGATCCCTGGTATTCGGGGTGAGAGCGCTCGAACGAGGAGTCAGCGGGCTGGTTATCCAGGTGGGCGGTCTGGTCAGCCTGGATACAGTGGGAGTTATCCCGCCAGAGTCTATCGAACTCGGGGTGGTGGAGTACTTTCGCGTGCGCTGGGGAGAGGGGTCCGCGGCTAAAGGCTGGCGCTGGCACCCCACGAGGATCTGGCCTCTCGGACGTTATCCGGGAAGCCCTTTCTGCCGGCCTGAGCTTGAGAGCAGGCTCTGGGTGGCCCCGAATACGGCCCAAGCCTTCTGGCTGACCCTGCATACGCCCTCCGATGTTCCGGCTGGGAGCTATGCGGGCAGCGTGTTTGTGGGAAGCGACAGGGGCAGCTACAGAATCCCGGTTTTTTTTACTGTCTTACCCCTCGAGCTTGAAAATACAGGGCTTCCGCCCCATGGAGTGTTCGTTTCAGGACCTCAGGACCAGATTGCAGTCCACGATCTTGCCGTTCATGGGATCAATGCGCTTGGACAGTGGTACAATCACCAGGAGATGCCGGCGCGCTACGGAAGGGGCGGGGTCGTTTTCGATTTTGCCCTTCAGGATGCATTCATGAGCCGGCTTTCGGGCGCTGGGATAACCGGGCCTCAGATCATTTTTGCCGGAAGTCCGGTCAATCCGACTTTTGATCTGGCTTTGGCGGACACGACAGGCCTGGAGATCGATTCCCCGGAGTTCCTCATGGCCTATGCCCAGGCAGTACAGTCAATTTTCGAACACGCCAGGAAAAATTACCGGAACAGGCTGGTCTGGGGGATTTTCGACCAGCAGGACAAGAATAGAAAGAGTCTCGAGCGGTTCAGGGCCCGGGCGCAGGAGTTGACAAAAGTCATGGGCTCCTCGGCAGGTCTGATTTCTCCTGTGACCAGAGAGGTGCGAAGGGAGGAAAAGGAATATATTGCGCCGTACCTGGGCATTTGGCTCTTGAGCGAGGGGGTGGAGAAACAGGTTGAGCCCGAAGGAGTGCGGATCTGGGGGTATGCAGCCTGTACTCAGAGGGATTCGGCTGCCGGAAGCCGTTATAAAACAGGTTTCGGGCCCTGGATCAGAGGCGATGACGGGGTTTTTATCTGGGCCTACAACTGGTCAGGCGGAGGACAGGCCTGGAATGATTTCGACGCGCCATCGATGGACTGGATGCTCTCTTATCGGGATATCGATGACTGTTATGTGCCGACTCCAGCCTGGGAAGGCTTGCGCGAAGGGATTGACGACAGGCGTTACATCCTCACTCTGGAGAAGCTGATCGCCGCCTTTCCTGCAGGTTACCCACCGGCCGAGGACGCTCGAAAAGCGCTCGGTGCATTGCCCTCGATGCTTGCATCTTCGGCGGGATATCTCAAAATGATCAACCTCCCCCAGGAAGCTCCCCCCTCAATGGACGACTCCCCAATGGGGTTGGCCCGCAGGCTTATCGCCGGGCATCTTATCCGCCTGTGGAGAATAATAGAAAATCCCGGAGGATAACAGAGGGGGAATTTGACTGGCTTTGCATGGAGAGCTGCGCTTCTTGCCCTTATTGCGGCACATCCTGCAGGAACAAATCTGTGTGACTGCCCGAATAAGAGCGCACACGCGGAAGGCCTTTGCTCTAAAAAGCCTCCTATTGCGGTTTTACGGCCACGAGATTACTATATAAGACCACGAAGCCTGAAGCGACTCAACATTTGAAGGATTTCTGACATGCCGGGCTACAGATTGGGAATTAAAGATGCGGTACATGTGAGTTTCATCGTTTTTGCCCTTGTAATGGTGGGCTTGCTTGTAGAAAAGTATTACGTGCTGGGAGAGGCGGGAGACCTGGAAATTTCACCCGAAAGTCTCGGGGAGGTCCAGAGCCAGACAGACTGGTATGGTATCTATATGAAAGATGAGAAGATCGGCTATTCCAGAACCACGGTTGTCCATCAGGACTCGATCTATATCTGCACTGACCGCACCTATCTGGCTTTCACCATGATCGGGCGGAAACAGTCAGTCAACACATATGCCCGGGCTGTTACAGACAGCAGCCTGAGCCTGATTTCATTTATTTTCAGCCTTTCCGGCGAGGACACGGATTTCGGCCTGCGCGGCCATGTGGATGGCAAAGCTCTCAGTATCGATATTACTGTGGGCGGCGAATCACGGGTGGAAAAAATTCCGTTCGATGAGCTCCCTCAGCTTCCGGAAACAATTATGCTGCGTTTTAACACCCGTGAATTGAAAGGCGGGGAGCGGTTCAGAACCACCGTGTTCGATCCTGCCTCCCTGAGCAACCAGCCGCTTGAGATCGAGGTTGCAGGCCGCGAGAGTATTATGTACAACGGCCGGTCGACCGAGACCTGGCATTTGCGCCAGAACATGGGCGGCATGCAGGTTGATTCTTATCTCGATGACGAGGGCAATCTACTCGAGGAACGCAGCCAAATGGGCTACCGGGTGGTGCTCGAAGATGAGCTGACCGCCCGCAACGGCAACTGGCCGGAGAAGGGGAGCGACATCCAGAGGCTGGTCTCTGTGAAACCGGACATCCCTTTGCCTGAAGCGCGCTCACTGACCGAGCTGAGAGTGGAGCTGACCGGGATTGGCCAGGACACTTTCGGGCTGCGCGGTGGCTGCCAGAGCTATGAGGACAGGATACTCGATGTGGTCTCGCGCATGCCGGGTCCGGAAACCATGGCTGATACTGTTCCTATCGCAATCAGGGATGTGAACACCACGCCTACGCCTTTCGTGCAGAGCGAGCATCCGCGGCTTCTCGCCCTGGTTGCCGGAGTGGTGAATCTGGATGACAGTCCGGTGGAGAAAGTGCGCACGATAATCCGCTGGATGAACGGGAATATCCAGAAGAAACCTACTTTCAGCATCCCGAACACCCTGGAGGTGCTGGAAAGGAAAAGCGGCGACTGCAATGAGTTCGCGGTGCTTTTTTGCGCCCTCGCCCGGGCTTGCCACATTCCCACCAGGATCGCCATGGGTCTGGTATATGTAGAGGATGCTTTCTATTATCACGCCTGGTGCGAGTGCTACCTCGGGGAATGGGTCGCCGTGGACCCGATCTTTGACCAGTTCCCTGCCGATGCCACCCATCTGCGGTTCATGGCCGGTGATATGGACCGCCAGGTTGAAATAATGCCGATCGTGGGCCTGGTGGGAATCAAGGTTCTGGATTACAAAACAGGCCCTGGAGAGCAGTGATGATAGACCTTATCGGGCTGACCAAGAAATTCGGCTCGTTCGTGGCCGTGGAAAATATCTCGCTCAAGGTGGAGCGCGGCGAACTGTTCGGTTTTTTAGGCCCCAATGGAGCGGGGAAGACCACGACTATCAAGATGATCACCGGGCTCCTTCAGCCGAGCGCAGGCAAGATCAGGGTCGCGGGCTACGATCTGGATACCGAGCCGCAGGAGGCCAAGCGCCGCCTGGGCTTTATCCCGGACCGCCCCTTTCTTTACGAAAAGCTCACTGCGGATGAGTTCCTGCACTTTATAGGCGGCCTCTGGGATTTGGGCGAAAAAGTGATCAATGACCGGATCCCCAGGCTGCTCGATCTTTTCGAGATTCTCGAGTGGCGCTCTGAGCTTATCGAGAGTTATTCCCACGGCATGCGGCAGAAACTGATTCTCGCCGGCGCGCTGATTCACGATCCCGAGCTGATAGTGGTGGATGAGCCGATGGTCGGTCTGGATCCCAAAAGTATCAGGCTGGTCAAGGACATTTTCAGGGAGTTCTGCAGGAAGGGCCGGACAGTGTTCATGTCCACCCATGACCTCTCCATAGCAGAGGAGACCTGCAGCAGGGTGGCGATCATCCAGCAGGGAAGGATCATAGCCGAGGGTACAGTGGACCAGCTGCGAATCTTAAGCAAAACGACCCACACGCACCTGGAGGGGATTTTCCTGAAACTGACAGCCGGGGAGACGCTCAAGGAAATAGACTTGTGGAATGACGGGGGCGGCGGAGGTGAAGGGACTGTGTGAGTTTTGCATTACTCGAGGAAAAGACCGGCTATTCGAGGGATTTTAATCCCGGAGTATTCAAAAAGAAGGTAGAG
>DATKXY010000040.1:0-3124 GCA_035528795.1 archaeon
TGGAAATCGTTTACAACCAGAAACGCCTCCACTCAGCACTGGGTTACCTGCCACCCGCTGAGTACGAGGCCCTAACTACTAACTCCCAGGCTATGTACTTATTTCCGCCCTCTTCTGTCTAGCTAGATGGGTGCAGTTCAAAGATTACCTGTTCCAACAAGTTGGTAATTTTAAATTTGTTTTATAAATTTTTTACTATAATTTATTAAAATTGTATTTGCAAGTTTCCTGTTCAGCCCAAAAGAAGCCAGGCCCCGGCAATCATAATCGCCGCACCGACCAGCCGCTCCCTTATCCGCTCCCTGAAAACAAAATGTGCCAGCACCACGGTCACGATCAGGCCCAGCATGGTGGAGGGCTCGGCAACCGAGACCTCGATTCTCGTGATCGCGAACATAAGCAACAGATAGCTGTAACAGTCCACTGCTCCGGCTGTGACTGCCCTTCCCCTTTTTTCTTTAAACATCAGGAAAGCCTTTCCCAGCCGCCCGGTCGCCGCGAGGTAGACAAACAAAAACAGGCATGTAACGAGACAGAGGCTGAAAGTATAAACCAGCGGATGAATCCGCCGCACCACGAAGCCATCCACTGTCCGGCCCACAGCTACCAGGAC
The DNA here is from genome assembly GCA_035528795.1 of archaeon. Lineage (GTDB taxonomy): Bacteria > Gemmatimonadota > Glassbacteria > GWA2-58-10 > GWA2-58-10 > DATKXY01. The sequence goes on from DATKXY010000040.1 coordinate 614, forward strand.
CGATGAAGCGATCATGAACCGGCAGGCTTTGTCTCTGGCCAGGGCTTTGAGAGAATGGAAAATGTTCTGCTGCCGGTTGAGGAATGTTGACCCATAGACCAATAGCAGAATCCCGGCAATCTTGACAATAGTGAGAGGCTCCCCGAGGAAGACCGTGGTCAGGACCAGCAGGAAAAACACATTGAAATAATACAGCGGGGTAACCAGCGAAGCCTCTCCAAGGGAGAGGGATTTTATGTACAAGACTGTCTGCAGCGTGTAAACCAGGCCGGCGAAACAGGAAAAATAAAGAAAGCCGTAATCCGGGGGCGCCTCTGCGAAAAAGAGGAACGGCAGGAGCAGGACAGTGCCTGTGGAAAAAATCAGGAACACAGTCTCGACGCTGCCTGAATTTTCCCCGAGCTGCTTGAAAATAATCCGCTCGTAGCCGATCAAAAGAATCCTGCCTATCAAGGCCAGGTGGGCGAGCAACATAAGCGATTCAGAGATAAAGTGAGCGATCTGCCGGAAAAAAGGGCGGTTATCGAGAGTACAGTTTTATTGTCCCGCGCCAAAATTTTAATGATAATCTGTCCGGGAGGCAAAGTCAAAATTTTGAGACGACCCTCATTTGTTGATAATTTGTCGCCCTTCCTGGAAATCATCCTGAGAAAGAAGTTGCAAAACTTGCGCAAACACTGTATTTCTTATCCTGAGAATATTGATTCCATTTATGATTTGGAATTATTTTTAAAGCTTAAAATTCAACCGTATCTGCGGAGGTATAAAAATGTCGGGTCACCGCCTTGTATTTCTATGTACGCTCCTGCTTCAAGTGCTGGCTGGCTCAGCCCTGGCGCAGCGGCCTTTTCCTCCCACGGTTTACGACTCGGTCAGCCACCGCTCGGTCTTTGTCTTCTCAGACCAGATCAGAAGCGGGATCAACCAGAACGAAGCCCGCTTTGCCGCCACCCATTATGTCGGCGCCCAGAAAATGCCGCGGACCGCGATTGATTTGATCCGCAGCTTCAACGAGAACTTCCTCCACCTTCATTACAAGCTCGCTATTACTGTGGATTCGATTGCCGATTACGGAATGATACTGGATGGAAACTGGTTCTCTGATAACCGCAGCCCGCTCTCCAACTGGGGCCAGGTGCGCGAGCACACGGACTGGTTCCTCTATACCCCCAAAAAAGAATGGGTGGTGCACGGGGAACGCCGCATAGTAATGGATATCACCAACCCGGGTTTCCGCGAGTGGTGGGTCTCGAGCTGTATTAAAGAAATGGAGGCCAATCGTTGCGATGGCGTGTTCGCGGACACCTATACAGTGGCGGCGATCGGTTTCCGCACCAATTATCCCGAGTTTTTCGATGATGTCCCGAAATTGACCGCAGACTGGATCCCCAAGCTCAACGATTACGGCCAATACGTATACACCCGCCTTGATTCGGCAGGCTATTATTTCTTCCCCAATATCGATAACCTTCAGACCACCTGGGCCAACCAGGCGGGTACACATTATTCAAAGGGTGAATATATCCACGGCGGCATGATGGAAAGCTGGGGCGACTGGTCGAGCGGCAGCGATGCCACCTCTGCCATGACCATGGCTGTGGCGATCCAGAAAAAAGGCGTTTTCCTTCACGGCGAGGCCTATTTCGGCGGCTCGAACGATATGAACCCCCAGCTCACCCTGGCCCAGAAAAGGATGTGGCTCGCCGGCACCTACCTGCTGGCCAACCACGGCAGGCTGTATCTCTCCATGTACGGCCCGGGCGAGCTGGGCCTGGGCATGTCCGGCCAGCCGCTCTGGTACCCCGAGTTCGAGCTGGACCTCGGCCCCTGGGTGGATGAATGGGACAGCATGGCCCTGATCCTCTGGCAAAGCGTTTTCCGACGCAGGTTCGAGAAAGGGTTCGTGCTCGCCAATATCAGCAGCCTGCCCAGGACAGTGGACCTAGGCGGCACGTACTACCTGGCAGAGGATGACGGTTCCACGGACGAATACTGGGTGGATCCAGAGACCGGCAGGGAAAAAGTCAGTCTCAAGTACACCCCGGTTTCCTCGCTCCAGATGCCCGCTTTCTCCGCAGCGGTGCTCTTGTATGAGCTGCCGGCAGGGTGCTATATGGACCCGAAAGGGGATTTCAACGGGGACAGCAGGCTCAATATACTCGATGTGATCAGGCTAGTGATCGATATCCGTGCCGGCTCGGACAATCCCTGCCTGGATTTCAACCAGGACGGGGAGAAAAATGTCAGCGATGCAATAGCCCTGATTGTTTATCTTTTAAAGGCCATCTGACATAATTTGCCGGCGGAAAAGGTTCTACTATGAAAATACATATCCAATTGGTCGAATATCTTGTTTTAATAATGACCAATGAAAGGACACAGCATGCTGTGTCCCTACAGATCTGTATATTTTCGTTTTTTTCAGGGTGGCGCGAAGCGCCATGCATGGCTGTCTCTTGAATGGGAACTGTTGCTTCATCCCCGTGAAATCCTTCAAGGCCCCAGGATTGT
>DATKXY010000041.1:0-18794 GCA_035528795.1 archaeon
CCCGCTGCCTGGCCGGACCATATACTTCGTGGGGCCAATATCAGCCTGAATATAACCGAAGAAGACATCTCGCATTATGTAAACGACTGGAAAGCGAATTCTGTCCGGATCCTTGTCAATGACATGCTGCCGGATACCCCACCGTACAAAGCCAGCGAGCAAAAGAAAAAGAAGGTTTTTGACTGTATCGACTTGTGTCTGAAATACGGGCTCTACACCGTATTCTCACCGAGCGCCTCGTTCCGCGACAATAACATGTTTTTTACCAACGCGGAGTTCAAGACCCGGTATATCGAATTCTGGGAGGAGATTGCAGCGCGCTATGTCGAAAATGGCGGCGGGCTGGCCTACGATCTGATGAACGAGCCGCACGATAGTCTGGCGCGAACCCAATGGTCAAGATATGCAAAGGAGTTGACCCGGGCGATCCGGGAAATAGACACCCTGCATACGATTGTTATCGAACCCCCGGATTGGGGCTGGCCGGAGGGCTTTGACAATCTCGAGCCCACCGGCGATAAGAACACGGTCTACAGCTTCCATTTTTATGGTCCGATGGATTATACCCACCAGCGAAATAAAGGGCATATGAGAACCACCGAGGAGCAGTGGAGGGAGAGAGTCTATCCGGGCCGTTTACAGGGAGAATACTGGGACAAAGCGAAGCTCCGCCAAAGTATCGAGAAAGCGTTCGAGTTCCGGGATAAATATGCTGTCGCGATGTGGTGTGGAGAGTTCGGAGTTGCGCGCTGGGCCATGGGTGCAAGGGAGTGGGTGAAAGATCTTCTGGATCTTCTGGAGGAAGAAAAAACAGGCTGGTCCTATTATGCCTACCGGGAATGGCACCACATGGATCTGGAGATGGACCCGAACGAACGGGTAAAAGCCACACCGCGAACCGAGACCGAGTTGGTGAAGCTTTTCAAAAGTTATTTCGCAAAAAATGCGCTTCCCGGCAATTAACCGTTTTATTCCGGAGGCGATTTTTCGGTGCAAAAATGGCAGTGGGCTTTATCGCCCGGGAGCCTCCCATAACAAAGCATTCAAGCAGGACGGTCGGGAAAATCCGCTGAAACGCAAGCCATGCCCCCGATGATTGGCCCGGTAATTATCCGGCCAGCTCCAAAACCGGCCTGTCCCACTTTGTCCGCACATTCATGGTCATGGTATCTTCCGGCACGGGTGTCAATCTGAAATATTTTCTCTGAAAACAGCAAATCGGCTGTTATTATCTTTGAGACTTTTGAGCTCTGCACCCGATTTGCCTGGCCAATAAGCTGCTCATGCAGATAAGTTTGCAAAATTTTTTCCAATGTATAAATTAATTAAAAGATTTGAGACTTGTAGAAATTCCGGCTTGGATCTCCAGGGAAGACCGCTTTCAGGAACCAGAGCGCACACCGGTTGATTTTTTTCCCAGCTTCAAAATTATATATGGACTATGGATAACTGATATTCGCGAACCGGGGATATTTTCAAACCAGCCTGTAAATACACCTTATACTTATCAGTTATGGAGGGTTATCACATGCCGCTGAAAAAAAGACTCTATTTTCTGCTGTTCATGATCCTGGTTCTGCTCATGCAGCAGCCAGCTTTCCCGCAATCTTTCGATCATATCAAGGGAGCTGTACGGGAGTTTACCCTGGACAACGGGATGAAATTCATTGTGCTCGAGCGCCACGAGGCGCCTGTGGTTTCATTCCATGTCTATGCCGATGTGGGCAGCGCCAATGAAAGCTACGGGATCACCGGGATTTCCCATCTCCTCGAACACATGGCTTTCAAGGGTTCCAAGGTGGTGGGGACCAGCAATTATGAAGCCGAGAAGGCGCTCTTTCCCAAAATGGATGAGCTTTACGACAAGTTAAAAAGAGAACATTGGAAGGTTAAACCGGATACGGCTTTAATCGCGGAGCTCTCAAAAGAGCTCGAGGCTCTTCGCGGGCAGGCCAAACAGTATGTTGTCAATAATGAGTTTTTCGATATGCTGGAGCGCGAGGGCGATGACGCGGTCAATGCTTATACCTCGAACGATGCCACTCAGTATATCAACAGCCTGCCCTCCAACCGGCTCGAGTTCTGGATGTCCATGATCTCGGACCGGTTTTTGAATCCAGTGTTCCGGGAATTCTATAAAGAGAAAGACGTGGTCATGGAGGAGCGCCGTCTGAGCCTTGAAACCCAGCCTATCGGGAAATTGATCGAGGACTTCATGGCGACCGCTTTCAAAGCCCATCCTTACCATCACAGTATCGTCGGGCACATGTCGGATCTTGAAAACATCACCCGTCAGGATGTAATCGGTTATTTCCAGAAATATTATATTCCATCCAATCTCACAGTGGGGATTGTCGGCGATGTCAATTTTGCCGCGGTTCAGGAAATGGCCCGGCTCTATTTCGGAAGAATCTCCAGTAACCCGAAGCCTGAGCGGGTGCGCACAGTGGAACCCGAGCAATGGGGCGAAAGGCGGGTCAAAGTAAGGGCCAGGTCGCAGCCGGTTCTGCTTATCGGCTACCACCGCCCTAACGCCGGTCACGAGGATGAAAGCGCCCTGGAAGCCCTGGCGAATATTATCGGCCAGGGACGGTCATCGAGGCTCTACGAGGTGCTGGTAAAAGAAAAGAGAATCGCCGCGCAAACAGGGTGTTTTAGCGGCTGGCCGGGAATCAAGTTTCCCAACCTGATCGCCTTCTTCGCCATTTCCACTCCCGATCACACCTCGGATGAATGCCTGGCTGCGATCGATGAGGAAATCGGGAAGATCAAACAGGAGTCCGTAAAGCCCGACGAGCTGCAAAAATTCAAGCGCACTTACAAGAAAGGTCTGATCGATTCCATGAAATCGAACGCCAGCATGGCCAGCCTGTTGACTCTCAATGAGGCTGTGCTGGGCGACTGGCGGCTGCTTTTCGATGACCTTGCAAAAATGGAGGCGGTCACCGCAGAGGATATCAAACGGGTCGCCGACAAATACCTGGTCGAGGATAATCGCACTGTCGGGGAGATCATTCCCGAGGAATCATCTAAATAACGGCTTTGTGATTTCAAGATAAAGGGGATTCGAACCATGACTCTGATCAAATATACCCGGCAGGCGATATTCCTGATATTCGCCCTGTCGATCGGATTTAACGGCTCCGCTGTGGCCCAGAAAGGGCCCAAGGATGAGTTCCTGTTTCCTGAGCTCAATCCAATCAAGATGCCGGAAATCCAAAAGGTCACTCTGGACAACGGCCTGAGGCTCTTCCTGGTCGAAGACCACAACTACCCGACAATCGGCATCCGCGGACAGGTCTATGCCGGCTCAATCTATGAGCCTCCGGACAAGGTGGGCCTGGCCTCGATTACCGGAACTGTGCTCAGAACCGGCGGAACAGAGCGGATGTCAGGCGATGAAATCGATAAGGAGCTGGAGACCATGGCTGCCTCGGTCGAGACCTGGATCGGTCTCAATTCAGGAGGTATCAGCGCTTCCATGCTGAAAGACGATCTCGACCGGTGCCTCCAGTTGATGGCCGAGATCCTGACAAAACCTGTTTTCAGCGAGAATAAGATCGAACTGGCTAAAATAAATATGCGGACCGGGATTTCCCGCAGAAACGATGACGTGAATGAAATAACAGGCAGAGAGTTCGAAAAGCTGATCTACGGCGGGGCTCATCCCTATGCCAGGCATACGGAGTACGCCACTGTGGATGCGATCACCCGGGACGATATTGTGGATTTCTACCGGAGCTGCTTTCAGCCGAATAACATGCTGCTGGCGGTCTGGGGGGACTTCAAGACAAAGGAGATGGTGAATAAAATCAAGAGGGTTTTAAAAGACTGGCCGGCGAAGCCTGTAAAATTGCCTCCAAAGCCCGAGGTCGATTACAAAGACAGGTATACTGTAAATTATATCAACAAGCCGGATGTGAACCAGTCGAATATCATGATCGGCCATCTCGGGGGGCTGATGAACAACCCTGATTATCCGACCTTGATTGTGATGAACAACATTTTGTCCTGGGATCGAATGTTCAAGAGAATCCGGACCGATGAAGGGCTGGCCTACAATGTCTGGGGGTATTACGACTCAAATTACGATTACCCCGGCGTGTTCTCAGCCGGAGCTCAGACAAAGTCAGCTTCCACTGTGCATGCGATCGAGCTGATCCTGGAGGAGATGAAAAAGATAACAGAGCAGGAGGTGACTGACGAGGAGCTGAAAAAGGCGAAAGACAAATACCTGAACTCATTCGTCTTCAATTTTGACAGCCAGGCGAAAATAATCAACCGGATGCTGACCTATACCTATTTCGGCTACCCGGTGGATTTCGCAGACAAGCTGAAAGAGCAGGTCGAAAAGGTGGGCAAGGCGGATGTCCTGCAGGCGGCCAAAAAATACCTTCATCCCGGCAAGGTCCAGATACTGGTGGTGGGCAATAAAGAGGAATTCGACAGGCCGTTGTCCACCCTGGGAGAGGTCAATGTGATCGATATCACTATTCCCCAGGCCGGGGAATGAGCAGCGGGCTTGATGTCTCCGGTGGGGATCCAGATCAGATCTCTATTAAAACAAAAGGGCCGGGAATATTTTTTCCAGGCCCCCTTTTTATACAGCTTGGGATATGAACCCCCGGGTTTCTCTTTAATGATATGAGCATGCAGTTAAAAGCCTCGAGGGACGATCTGGAGGCCTTGAACAAAGAACTCGAGTTAAGGGTGTCAGAAAGCACCGCGGAATTGAAAAACAGGTATCAGGAATTGCAACATACATATGCGGAGCTGAAATCGCTGGATACGGCAAAGGACGATTTTTTATCGATGGTTTCTCACGAATTCCGCACCCCCCTCGGTTCGATCCAGATCTTTTCCGAAATGCTGCTCAAGGGCCTTGACACCTCCGAGGTAAAGCGGGCTGATTTCCTCACCACCATAATCAATAACTGCAGAAGGCTGACCAGGCTTATAAATGACGTGCTCGACCTATCGAAGATCGAAGCCGGCCGAATGCAGTTCAATTATGAAAGTTACGATTTGATTGAAGTCGTGAAAGAAACCCTGTTCTCTCTCAGGCCGAATTTCGAAAACAGACATATTCTCTGCAGTTGCAGTTTTCCAGAAGGTGAGATAGCGATCCACAGTGATAAGGACAGAATAATCCAGGTCCTGACAAATATCCTTTCAAACTCCATTAAATTTTCCCCGGAAAAAGGAAAAATTGTTGTCCGGATAAGCCCCAAGCCCGGATCGGTCGAAATCAGTATCCAGGACTCGGGAAAAGGTATTAGAAAAGAGGATATCCCCAAGGTGTTCGATAAGTTCACCCAGTTCGAGAGTATAACCCGCGATTCAGTCGGCAGCGGCTTGGGGATGTCAATATCAAAGCTGCTGGTGGAGCATTTAGGCGGAAAAATATGGATTGAGAGCGGGCTGGGCACTGGGACCACGGTATTCTTTTCTTTACCGCTGTCCGGATCTTGGAGTGAATCATGAATCCTGGTCAGAGAGGGGAAGCCGGGAGGCCTCCCTCCTCCTGGATTATCAATTCAGGCAGCCGGCCGCCGGGCTAGAGCCCTGATATTAATATCAACACAACAACGAGTCCCGGGAGCCGGCTGCCTTGGGGGCCGCTAGCTGAAATTTATTCTCAGAAATAATATTTTAAACCTCCCAGCACATCCAGAAAGGAGGTGTTCTCTTTACTAGCAGCGACCAGGTTGTAACAGGCCTGGCCTATAAAGGCTGTTCTCTCGGTAAGAGGCTTCTCGATACCTCCACAGAGCAGCATGGCAAAATCAGTGGACGTCTTTGTTTCACCGAAATTAAAAACCTCGAGTTTCTCATCATAGCGATACACACCGAACCCGACCTGGCCAAAACCGATCAGTCTTTCACCCCCAGAGATAATACGCAGTCCCGGAGTGTAAGCCAATCCCCATCCTGAAGCCTCTCTGGGAAAGGTCAAGGGATTGCCCGCTACATTCTGAGTTAAGTCAGTCTCTTCGACTAGCGCATTATCCTGGTTAAAATCGTATTTGCGAAAGGCGAATGAAGCAGGGATAAGGCCTACGTGCTTGTTCAACATATAAATCAGATCGCCTGTCACAACGAACGAGTGCTTGTACAAGTCCGAAGCCTTCTGAGGAGCAATGGTGAAACCTGGACCGGCTGCTATGTCAAAGGTCCATTCCCCGGTGACTCCGGAACCTTGTACTGAACTACTGCTTAGAATTATCGACAAAGCTAATACCCATGCTAAAGAACTGTACCTGAACATAATTAACCTCCGGAGAACGTATTAATCAAAAACCAATTAAATCCACTACCTGTGGTGGCTAAGCTCAATAGGCGCCTCCTTTGGGGAAAATTCCGGGAACTACTGCGGGTGGGATTTTCTGTCACCGCTTTACTGGCAGGCAGACTTAACGAAGGGCTCCATCTCAGTGCCGACTTGTGTCTTTATTCGGGGCATAGGCGATAACCAACCGCCAGAGCTTCGGACGGAGCTCGTCTCGTTCCCGCCCGCTGCCTCTTCTGATTGGCAATCCTGCCTCGTTTCTATGGGGAATGGAATTGCCTTTTTCACTGTTCACCAGATCGTCAGATTTTCTTCCATATCTCTCGACTCGATTCCCAAGAACAAGGGGCTTGTTTAGGCTTTGCAGTGCGCTTGAAAATTCACTTCTACTAAATAATTCAAATCCACCTCGATAGTGTTCCATTCGGAGGGCCCTCCTTGCAGGTACGTTTCAATCAATATTTATCCAAAACCTTTTGGCACAGATTTTTATATGATTTTTTTTAGACTGCTCGCTATCTTCCCTAAGCTCATTCCCTTGACAGTTTATGCTTTTTTAATAGATTAGAATTGAAGGATCTCTCCTGATCTGCTTGAGATTCAGATTGTGGAAAAGACCAGGAATGCTGTTTAACTTAATATATTTTTTGGGGTCAAATGAAAGTACTTCTAGTTGAGGATGATAAAGCCAAAAGAGTAACTCTTTCAGTGGATCTATCACAGGCTGGGTACGATGTCAGCGCTGTTGGCAACGCCCGGGAAGCTCTTGACTTACTGGAGCAGGAACTGGTCGATGTCGTAATAGCTGACTTGCGGCTGCCTGGTATGGATGGGATGGAGCTGTTACGGACGATAAAAGAAGGAGAGTCCCAAACGGCCGAGGTGATAATAATTACAGCCTATGGTGACGTTCCGCTGGCAGTGGAGGCTATGCGCAGCGGAGCTTTGGATTTTGTAAGCAAACCATTTGACAACCGTGAGATAATCCCGCTGCTTGAAAACATCGAAAAGAAAAAAGTCTCGATAAAACCCGCCCAGAGAATAAAACCCGTAAAAATATTCCCTGAAATAGAGCAGGCCATAATCGGTCAGAGTCCTCAGATCCGTCGCTTGAGACAGCTTGTCACCACCTATGCCGAGTCTGACACCAACGTGCTTCTCTCCGGGGAAACCGGCACCGGGAAAGACCTGATCGCCTCGGTAATTCACAAGTATGGTAAACGTCATGCATTCCCTTTTGTTAAGCTCAGTTGTGCCGGTTTTTCAGAGGATTCGATTGAAAGCGAGCTTTTCGGCCATGAGCGGGGCGCCTTTACCGGAGCAGTTCAGCGAAAAAAGAGCAGGTTCGAACTTGCTGAACAGGGGACATTGTATCTGGATGATGTAGAAGTTATCCCGCCCAAAGTGCAAGTAAAGCTGCTCAGGGTGCTTGAGGAAAAGGTATTTGAAAGAGTTGGATCAGCCACTCCGATAAATTGTGATGTACGCATTATCGCTTCGACCAAAGTGGATCTGGCCGGGAAAATAGCTCAAGGGACTTTCCGCGAAGACCTCTTTTATCGCCTAAAAGTCTGTGAGATTCATGTTCCTCCCTTAAGGGAACGTATCGAAGACATTCCCCTGCTGGCAGATTATCATCTTAAAAGGATTTCAGGCGGGAAGCAGGTCGAAACACCTGATGAATTGATCAGCAGTCTGCAGCGCTATCATTGGCCGGGCAATGTGCGCGAGCTATCCTATATGTTGCAGCGGGCGTATATTACCGACGGTGGAGTTCTTTCCCCGGGTCAATTCGATTTTGGCGGGACAAGCCCGCTTTCATCCGATTTTCCAAAAAATTTCAAATCCATTATCGAGCAGACCGAGAGGCAGCTTCTGGAAGGAGCTTTAGTCAAAGCCGGAGGCAACATATCCAAAGCCGCAAGAAGTCTAGAAATGAAGCCCTCCACTTTTCGAGATAAATTGAGCAAGTATGGCATAATTGGTGATTCCTAAATTTATAGTCACGGTTATCCGTGATTATCAACGGGATGTCGCTTTTTCTGAATAATTATATAAAACTTTATTTATCAAATAATTAGGCTGTCGATGGTTCATTATATGAAAAGGAAGCCACGGATATCCGTGGTTTTTCTTATTTTACCGTGAGTCGTCACTCTCACTTTATCTTTTAAAATCGACCATATATAGACCATTCCTCAAGATCTGACCTGCCTATTTAAATACACGGAAAACCGTGCTATACACGGAAAGCCGAGAACTCAAGCCATCATTACCTCCTATTTTCTTCAATTTCAGGAAATTATCAAAATATCGCCAAACCCTGTTTGGTGATTCTGGCATCATTGATGCATAAATGAAATTTCGCCCACCTCACTTTCGGTAACACCGACCCATCATCCATAAAAGGAGATTTTATGGAAGCCATAGATGCCCAGACCCTTAAACAGACTTTTCTCCACAACATTTACTCTATTCCTTATGGTGAAAAAATCAAAGAATGCCTTCAGTGCGGAACCTGCTCAGCCTCCTGTCCGACAAGCGGCCGCATGGATTACAGCCCGCGGGAGATAATCGCTGCATTGCGGGCCGGCCTTTTGGATCGCGTCTTGAATTCTAACACAGTCTGGTTGTGCTCCTCGTGTTACAGTTGCACGGTCCGCTGTCCGGCGGAGATCAAGTTCACCGATGTAATGTACGAACTCAAGCGCTTGGGTAATAAGTACGGGTTCACCAGCCGGAAATCACCCACCGCAAAGATGGCCAGATGCTTTGTCAAAATAATCGACCGTTACGGCCGGACAGCCGAGGGTGAGTTGATGGCCCGCTACTATTTAAGCACCAATCCTATCCGGGCTTTAGGACAGGTGGGGTTTGGCCTGAGGATGTTGTTAAAGAGACGCATTCCTCTTCTGCCCCACCGGATCAAGGGCCGGAATAATCTCAAAAAAATGATCTCTGCCGTTTCCCAAGAGGTGCAAAAACCATGATTGCTCACTTTGTAAACACCTATGTCTATTATCCAGGATGTTCGCTGACCACTACCAACCGGGCCTATGATATCTCGACTCGCAATGTGGTGGGTGTGCTGGGCATTGAAATGTTGGATCTGGAGGACTGGAACTGTTGTGGAGCCACTGCCTACATGGCTATCCGTGAAAAAAGGTCCTTTGTTCTCTCAGCCCGCAACCTTGCCCTGGCCGAAAAGGCCGGCCGCGATCTGGTGACTGCCTGCGCCGGCTGCTACCTGTCCTTGCATAAAATCAACAAGTACATGGCGGAAGACCCCAAGATAAGGGGGGAGATAAGGCGGGCGTTAAATGCGGGCGGGATGGATTACACCGGAAAAGTGCGTGTCCGTCATATCCTCGATGTCCTGGTAAACGATCTCGGCGAGGAGGGAATCAAGCAGCATGTCGTCCGCCCTTTCGCCGGACTTAAAGTCGCCCCTTATTACGGATGCCAGATTACCAGGCCTTTCGGTGACATTGACGATCCGGAGTTCCCGAAAATTATGGATAACCTGCTGAGATGGATCGGAGCGGATCCGATTCCTTTCTCCATGAAAACCAAGTGCTGCGGAGGGATGCTGATGATCACCCAGCAGGAAGCGGGCCTGGAGCTGGTGGGCCAGATTCTTTCTCAGGCCAAAGAGGAAGGGGCTGATTGTATCTCGACCGCCTGTCCTTTGTGCCAGATAAATCTCGAAGCTTACCAGGCCAAAGCAAGTCGCACGATTGGAAAGGACTGCAGGATTCCGGTTCTCTATTTCACCCAATTGGTTGGCATAACCCTGGGCCTGGAGCCTAAGGATCTCGCCCTGAGAGATAACCTGACACCCTCCGAAGCGGTTATTGCTGCAAGGAGTGCATAACAATGAGCGAACGAATCGGTGTCTATATCTGCCACTGCGGCACCAATATCGCCCAAACCGTGGATATCCCGGCAGTGATCGAATTTGTCAAAACTCTGCCCGGGGTAGTGGTGGCCAAAGACTATAAGTATACGTGCTCGGATCCTGGCCAGAAAATGATCCAAGATGACATTAAAGAACACCATCTCACCCGAATAGTTGTTTCCTCCTGCTCCCCGCTGATGCATGAAGATACTTTCCGCGGAACAGTGGAGGATGCCGGGCTTAACCGGTACCTGTTCCAGATGGCCAACATCCGTGAGCAATGCTCATGGGTGCATAGTGACAGGAATAAGGCCACTGAAAAAACCAAGCGGCTTATTTCCGGAGCCGTGAACCGGGTCCGTTTCCACAAAGAGCTCGAGGGCCGCAGGGTTCCGGTCGAGCCAGCAGCCATGGTGGTGGGAGCCGGGATTGCCGGAATCGAGGCCGCGCTCACCATAGCCGAGGCGGGACGGAAGGTTTACCTGGTGGAGAAAGAACCCTCGATTGGCGGACACATGGCCATGTTCGACAAAACTTTCCCCACCCTGGACTGCGCAGCCTGTATTCTCACCCCGAAGATGGTCAGTGTGGGCAAGCATCCGAATATCGAGCTTCTCACCTACACCGAGGTGGATGAAGTCGCCGGTTTTGTGGGCAACTACGAGGTCACCATCCGCCGTAAGGCGCGCTATGTGTATGAAGACAAGTGCACAGGCTGCGGTATGTGCCTCGAGCGCTGCCCGATTCAATACCGCCCAAGAGAAAATGGGCGTCCTGCTTCGATAATTGAAATGACCCCGGCGATGCAGGACCGGATTGATAAGATATTGGAGCAATATAAACACGAGAGGGCCCCACTGCCCATAATGCTGAATGAGATCAATCTGCAATTGGGATATCTGCCCAAGCCTGCCTTGAAATACTTGAGCCGGCAGCTTCAGATCCCGCTGTCCCGCATTTACCACATTGCCACCTTCTATTCAGCATTCAATCTCGAGCCTCAGGGAGAATACCTGGTCAAGGTTTGCCTGGGCACTGGATGCCATGTCCGCGGAGGGCCCAGGATTATGGAAAAACTTGAACAGGAGCTGGGTATCAAGGCCGGTGAAACAACCGCGGACCAGATGTTCAAGTTGGAGGAAGTCCGCTGCCTGGGATGCTGTGGATTAGCTCCAGTGTTTACTGTGGGTGATGAGCTTTACGGGAAAGTAACCATAAACCGCATCCCTAAAATTTTGGACAAATACCGCAAAACCAGCCAGCTTCAAAGTAATTCGCTGGTGAAAATTTAGTTTGTTTAAAGGAGATAAGATTCATGCCACCATTAAAAGTCGAAGATCTTACCCGAATCAGGGAGAATATAAGGAGACTTACAAAACTCCGTAAAGGGGGAAAGAGAGCTAAAATAACTGTCCATATGGGATCGTGCGGTGTTGCTTCTGGAGCAAAAAAGATCTTATCCGCCGTAACAGAGACCATTGAAAAGAATAAGATCTTGGATGTTATAGTAACCACTTCCGGGTGTGCTGGACTCTGTAGCAGAGAACCCATGGCCACTGTCGAGATAGTGGGTCAATCCCCTGTTAAATATGTGGATTTAACCGAAAAGAAGATTGTCGAGATAATCGAGAGGTATATTCTGGAGGGAGAACTGGTGGAAGAATACGCTCTAGCAGTCGGCAGTGAAAGGACTCATTTGTAAGGAGGCTGGTAAAGTGAAACCCTATCGCGCACAAATGATGGTGTGTGGAGGAACAAGCTGTGTTTCAAATAAATCCTATATCATCAAAAAAGCTCTGGAAAGGGAAATCGAAAAGCACGGACTTGAGGATGAGATTCAGGTTGGATCAACAGGATGTTTTGGCTTTTGCGCCCAAGGTCCGGTGATCATGGTTCGGCCTGATTCGATTTATTACCATTTATTAAAGGAAGAGGACATTCCCAGAATAGTCAAAGAGCATCTTATCAAAGGGATACCGTTAAAAGAGAAGATCTATATTCCTCCGGAAGAAAAAATACCCGTTCCAAAAATGGATGATCTGGATTTCTTTAATTGTCAAAGGCTTATAGCTTTTCGGAACAGAGGAATAATCGATCCGGAGAATATCGAGGATTATATCGCCCATGATGGATACATTGCGCTGGCCAAAGCCCTTACTTCCATGACCCCTGAAGAAATAATTCAGGAAGTGAAAAAGGCCGGTTTGCGTGGAAGAGGAGGAGCAGGATTTCTCACCGCCCACAAATGGGAACTCTGCCGGGTTTCGGAAAATGGGGAAAAATATGTTGTCTGCAATGCGGATGAAGGAGACCCGGGTGCCTACATGGACAGGAGTATCGTTGAATCCGATCCGCATTCGGTTTTAGAAGGAATGGCCCTTGGTGCAAGAGCTATCGGAGCTAGTGTGGGCTTTGTCTTTATCCGTCATGAGTACCCGATTGCCCTGGAAACGCTGAATAAAGCTATTAAACAGGCCCGCGATTATGGACTGCTTGGCGATAATATACTGGGCACGGATTTCTGTTTTGATGTGTATGTCCATCGGAGTGCCGGGGCTTTTGTCTGTGGAGAAGAAACTGCGTTAATGGCCTCTCTGGAGGGACGAGTTGGAGAACCCTGGGCCCGTCCGCCCTATCCGGTGGAAAAAGGACTGTGGTATAAGCCGACCAATATCAATAACGTGGAAACTTGGGCTAACATTCCTATCATTATCAGTCGTGGAGGGGATTGGTTTTCTCAAATTGGCACGGAGACCAGCAAGGGAACAAAAGTTTTCTCGCTCGTGGGAAAGATTAATAACACCGGACTGGTGGAAGTTCCAATGGGCATCACCATGCGGGATATCATCTATAAGATTGGGGGAGGGATTGCCAACGGAAAGCGGTTCAAAGCCATCCAGACAGGCGGTCCATCCGGCGGGTGCATTCCAGAGGAACTGCTGGATCTTCCGGTGGATTTCGAGAGTCTCAGGGAAGCAGGCTCAATGATGGGATCTGGCGGTATGGTGGTGATGGATGAAGATACCTGTATGGTGGATATTGCCCGGTATTTCATGCGGTTTTTGATGGATGAATCCTGCGGCAAATGTACACCCTGTCGAGAGGGTATTATCCAGATGTATCTGATTCTGGAAAATATCTGCAACGGTGAGGCTAAGCCAAAGGACCTGGACTTGTTGCAGGAACTGGCTCAGGTGGTGAAAAAAGCCTCGCTTTGCCAGTTGGGTCTGACTGCGCCGAACCCGGTGTTGAGTACAATGAAATATTTTAAGGAGGAATATGAGACACATGTTAAGGAAGGCCGCTGCCCTGCCGGGGTATGCAAGGCGCTGGTGACCTATGAAATAGACCAGGAAAAATGCAACGGATGCATGGTTTGCGCCAAGAATTGCCCGGTCGAGGCGATTAGCGGAGCCAACAAAATGCCCCATGTGATTGATCAGGATAAATGCACCAAGTGTGGCTTTTGCTATGATGTTTGCAAATTCGATGCAATCCTGCATCATTAGACTAAGGGTGAAGCCATGATAAATCTTACTGTTGACGGGAGAAAGGTGGAGGCCCAGGAAGGCCAGACAGTGCTGGAGGCAGCCAAGATTGCGGGCATCCACATCCCGACCCTCTGCCACCACGAGTCCCTTCCCCCCTACGGGGCCTGCCGGTTCTGTACCGTGGAGATAAAGCAATCCGGGGAGACCAAAACCACCACCAGTTGCACCCTGCCGGTGGGTGAAGGCATGGAGGTGGCAACAAATACTGAATCCGTGATCCAGATCCGCCGGATGCTGGCTGAACTGATGCTCGCCCGCTGCGGGGAATCTGAACCGATAATTAAGCTTGCCGCAGAGCTGGGGGTTCACAAAAGCCGGTTTCCCTATCCAGAGGTGGGAAAGACTTTAATGGTAGGCAAATCGGATGACTGCATCTTATGCGGAATGTGTGTCCGTCTGTGCGACAGTGTGCTTAAAATCGGATCCCTGGCCTTCGAGGGACGGGGCAACCGCCGTAAGGTAACCACCCCGTTCCACGAACCGAGCGAGATCTGCAAACTCTGCGGCTCATGCGAATCAGTCTGTCCCACCGGCACAATTTATCAGCGACGGATCACTGACCAGGAGCCTGAAGAAATTCCCTTCGAGTTCGAGCAGGGTCTTATTAAACGCAAGCCGATCTACATGCTCTTTCCCCAGGCCGTGCCTCGAGTCCCGGTTATCGATCGGGAGACCTGCATGAATTTCAAGACCGAGGGCTGCAAAATCTGCGAGGATAACTGCGAGGCCCAGGCTATCGACCATGCCATGCTCGAGGAAATCAAAAAGGTCAAGGTGGGCGCGATTGTAATAGCCACAGGCTTTGATGTGTTCAATGCCGAGGAAATCCCCCGCTATGGGCACGGCCGCTTTCCCGATGTTTTCACGGCCCTGGAGTTCGAGCGCCTGAGCCATGCCAGCGGCCCAACCGGCGGAAAAATCCTCAAGAAGGACGGTACACAGCCCAAGTCCGTGGCTGTTATCCATTGTGTGGGCAGCCGGGATGTGAACCACCAGGTCTACTGCTCACAGGTCTGCTGCATGTATTCGCTGAAATTCGCCCACTTGGTCAAGGAAAAGACCGGGGCCGAGGTATATAACTTCTATATCGACATGCGGGCTACTGGCAAGGGATACGAGGAGTTTTACAAGCGGCTGCTTTCCGAGGACACTAATTTTATCCGGGGTAAGGTCGCCGAGGTAACCACTGCGGCAGTGTCTCCGAAAGAAGAGGGTAAGCTGGTAGTGGTCTGTGAGGATACACTGCTCGGTATGAACCGCCGCATCCCGGTGGACATGGTCATCCTCTCGGTCGGTATCAAAGCCGGGAAGGATGCAGAAAAAGTGGCCCGTATTTTCTCTTTGGTGTTTACTGCGGATGAGTTCTTCAGGGAAAAACACCCCAAACTGGCTCCGGTGGACACCGTGAATGACGGTATTTTCCTCGCCGGCGCCTGCCAGAGCCCGAAAGATATCCCGGCTTCTGTGGCCCAGGGAGCGGCAGCCGGGGCCGGGGCCCTGAAACTGATCGACAAAGGCAGCGTGGTGCTCGAGCCGATCACCGCCTCGATCAATGAAGATCTATGCGGCGGTTGTAAAATATGCGTTTCCAACTGCCCTTATTCTGCTGTTGAATATGATCTCGAAAAGGGAGTCTCTGTTGTTATCGAGGAGCTCTGCAAGGGATGCGGTACCTGTGTGGCCGGTTGCCCGACTGGGGCGGCTCACCAGTCCCACTTCGAGGATATACAGATTTTCTCTGAGATCGAGGGTATACTGCGCTGAGAGATCAGCCCATCGCTTATCTTTTACATTCTGAGGTTGAGTTATGATGCCTGAGGAAATTTTCGAACCGAAAATCGTGGGTTTCCTCTGCCAGTGGTGTTCTTATACAGGGGCCGACCTGGCAGGTACCAGTCGCATGCAGTATCCGCCTAATATCAGCATCTCGCGGGTGATGTGCTCCGGCAGGGTGGATCCCACTTTTGTAGTCAAGGCTTTAGCCGAGGGTGCCGATGGAGTGCTGATCGCCGGATGCCACCCCGGAGACTGCCATTACAATGAAGGTAATTACCGTGCCTTGCGGCGCTACCCGATGTTGATCAATCTGCTCGATCAGTACGGTATCGAGAAAGAACGGGTCCGTCTTGAATGGATCTCCGCCTCGGAAGGCGAAAAGTTCGCCGGGGTGGTCGAGGAAATGACCGCCAACCTCAAGGAACTCGGACCCTTAAACTGGAAAGGGCGTTCCGCAGAGTATTGCAAAACTGCGTAAAAAGGAACATCAAAATGGCTAAACCTAAAGTGGCATTTTACTGGTGCGCCTCCTGCGGGGGCTGCGAAGAGGCGGTGGTGGATCTGCACGAGGCGATTCTCAAAGTTGTCGATGCGGTGGATATTGCTCTCTGGCCGGTGGCCCTGGATTTCAAGCGCAAAGATGTGGAGGCCTGGGGCCCTGGAGAGGTGGCTGTGGCCTTCATTAATGGCGCCGTGCGCCTGAGCGAGCAGGTCGAATGGGTGAAGCTGCTGCGCAAGAAGTGCGCGCTGATAGTGGCTTTCGGCTCCTGCGCCCATCTCGGAGGAGTTCCGGGCCTTTCCAACGCTACCAACCGCGAGGAGACTCTGGCGAACAAGTACCTTAACAGCCCCAGTGTGGAAAATCCGGACAATACTATTCCCAAGATCGAGTCCCAGGTGGGGAATTACACTGAGGAATTACCAGTGTTCCTGCCTTGTGTACGCCGGCTGGATGAAGTGATCGAGGTGGACTACTACCTTCCCGGATGCCCGCCTGTGCCGGATTTAATATTGCAGGCAGTGCAAGCTATCCTGGAAGGTAAGCTCCCGGAAAAAGGAGCGGTGCTGGCTCCGGATAAGTCTCAGTGCGACACCTGTCCGCGCAAGGAAAGCAAGCCCGAAACCATGACGATCGATTCATTCAAGCGAGTGGCTACCAGCACGCCCGATCCGGAAAAATGCTTCCTTGTAGAGGGCTATGTATGTATGGGTCCGGCTACCCGCTCCGGCTGCGGAGAGTTGTGTATCAGAGGGAATATGCCCTGCCGCGGGTGTTTCGGGCCCACCAAGGAAGTGAAAGACGGTGGGATGAAAATGCTCTCCGCGCTTTCCTCTCTGATCAATGCCCAGACAGAAGAAGCGGCCGATCAAATAGCAAGCACCCTGATCGACCCTCTAGGGACTTTTTATCGTTTCTCCTTACCTTCATCCATTATCAAACACAGGCTCGATTAAAATGTCATACAAGATTACCATAGACCCAATCACCCGCCTGGAAGGCCACGGTAAGATCGATATCTACCTTGATGAGACCGGTGAAGTTGAGCGGGTTTTTTTCCAGGTGCCGGAACTGCGCGGCTTTGAAACTTTCTGTATCGGCCGTCCCTCTGAGGAGATGCCGCGGATCACACCCCGTATCTGCGGGGTTTGCCCGACTGCACATCACATGGCCTCGACCAAATGCCTGGACGATCTCTGGAAAGTCGAGCCGCCTCCAACAGCCAAGAAACTGCGTGAGCTGGCTTACAGCACATTCATGGTGGAGGACCACTACATTCACTTCTTTTTTCTCGGTGGTCCCGACTTTGTAGTCGGCCCGGCCGCCCCGGCAGCGGAAAGGAACATCCTGGGAGTGATCGCCAAGGTGGGGCTGGAAACCGCCTCGCAGGTGATCAGGGTGCGGCGCGAGTGCCGCGAGATGATGCAGACAATGATGGGCAAGGTGATCCACCCGGTGTTCGGGCTCCCCGGAGGAGTCTCCAAAGGGATGACAAAAGAGGAGTGTGAGAAGTTCAAGGCCACGGCGGATTTTGCAGTGGAGTTCGCGCAGGCTGCTCTGGAGATATTCAATAAGGTGGTGCTTGAGAATGAAAAATATGTCGAACTGATCCTGAGTGAAGCTTACACACACCGCACCCACTCGATGGGGCTGGTCGATGAAAACAACAAGGTTAACTTTTATGACGGCAAGCTGCGAGTGGTGGATCCTGAGGGTGAAGAGATTGCCAAATTCGATGTGCACGAGTACACGGAGTATATCGCCGAGCACGTGGAACCCTGGACTTACATCACTTTCCCGTTTTTGAAAAAAATCGGCTGGAAGGGTTTTGTTGACGGTCCGGAAAGCGGAGTCTACCGGGTAGCTCCCCTGGCCCGGCTTAATGCGGCTGACGGAATGTCTACCCCCCTGGCCCAGGAAGCGTACGAGAAGATGTACGAAACCCTGGGCGGCAAACCCGCCCACTGTACTCTCGCTTTCCACTGGGCCCGCCTGATAGAGGCTCTCAATGCCGCTGAGCGTATGAAAGAACTTCTGAATGACCCTGAAATCACCGGGGAACATATCCGCAACCTGCCCACAGAGACACCTTCGGAAGGGATCGGCGTGGTCGAGGCGCCCCGCGGAACCCTGATCCATCATTACCAGACCGACGAACAGGGGATAATCACCAGAGTCAACCTGATCGTGGCCACCAACCACAACGCCGCCCCGATCGCCATGTCCGTGGAAAAAGCAGCTAAAGGCATGGTCCATGGTCCGGATGTTACCCATGGAATGCTGAACCTGGTGGAAATGGCTTTCCGCGCCTATGACCCCTGCCTGGCCTGTGCCACTCACGCCCTGGGACAGATGCCCCTCGAAGCGCGGATTTTCGACCACCGGAGGCGCCTGATCCGCAGATTAAGAAAGTAATCTCTGTTGTTTGGTAAAGAAAAGCGGCTTTTGTAAAAAAGCTGCCGGCCCGCATCCCTTTACTACCTTAAATAGACTGTAACTCTAAAAACAAAAGGGGAGGAAAGCTTTCAAGGCATTCCTCCCCTTTGGGTTACTGGCAAATACCGTCCCATGTCAGGCCGCGTTCATGACCTCGAGATTCACTTGAGGAAATTCTTTGCGGAACTCCTCGAGTGTTCTGAAACAGGTGAAACAGTTTTCGTTAAGCAATTCAATATCCAGCTCGTTCCTGATCCTTCTGTCTTTGATAAACTCAGGAGAATTCATCCCTGTTCTGGCAAAGACAAACCCGTTGGTTTCATAGTTTCCGAAACCCGAATACCG
>DATKXY010000042.1:0-5081 GCA_035528795.1 archaeon
GACTGGACCAGTGGGATTTGTCAGGCTTTCACCGTTGTAGGATCCCCACCAGTCGTTGCACCACTCGAATACATTACCGTGCATGTCATACAAGCCCCAGCCGTTGGCCTCCTTTTGACCCACCGGATACGTGCTCTCCCCGCTGTTGCCTGCATACCACCCTGCACGCTCCAGGTCGCTCTCTTCATCACCAGTGTAATACCTAGTTTCAGTCCCAGCACGGCACGCATACTCCCACTCGGCCTCTGTGGGCAGACGAAAACCGTTCTTCGTGAAATCACACTCCCAGGTCTCAAGGTCGTAACAGGGCTCGAGCCCGGCCAGAGAGCTCAAAGTGTTGCAGAAAGTCACCGCGTCAAACCAGCTCACCTGCTCCACCGGCAGGCTGTCATTACCCGTGAAATGCGAGGGCCTCTCGCCCAGCACCGCCTTGTACTGTCTCTGCGTGACCTCCGTGACACTGATCCAGAAAGCATCCAGGGCAACTGTATGCACCGGTTGCTCGCTGCTCTCCCCTGTCTCACTGCCCATCTGAAAACTGCCTCCGGGAACCGCAACCATGGTCACACCCTGGATAAACTCGGTTCCCTCAGGCTCGGCAGTGAAATAGATCAGCTCCGGCTCTTTGGCCCCGGACAGCAGCTTGAGCAACCCCAGGAGGTCAAAGATGTCAACCTTGCCGCTGGCATTCACATCAGCGATTTGCCGCGCCCGCTCGGTCTGGCCCACAGGATCAGCCAGCAGCTTGAGCATGGCGGTAAGGTCGAAAATATCGATAGACCCACTCTCGTTTATGTCTCCCCGGTAGGCCGAATCCGGGCCGGGAACCTTGCCTTTCTTAGGTGTCGGAGCGGTCGAGTTGGCAGCCAGCAGAACAGCGGCAAATAGCAGGCTAACAAGAATTATTAAGCTTACCAAACAGCGTTTCACGAAAGGCCTCCTGACAGGATAGAATTCACCATAAATACCCGAAATCCCTTTTCCGGCTCTATTTAAAAAAACTGAAAGCAAGTTTAAAAAAATTTTGCTTGAAGAGATTTGAAAAGATCTCTGGCAAAAGGATAATTTCCGATTTGCAGGGGCGGTTCGCGAATCGCCCCTACGATAACCAATTGATTTTTAAAGCGTTATAAAAGCCAACAATGTCCTTTGGGTGTTTTATTCAAAAGTTTCTTTAAATTAAATTCAATCTCTTATCATAATCGCGGTTTAATTGATCATTTGATATTCTTTACTTCAACAAAACCAGCTTGCGGGTCCGGATGAAATCGCCAGCTTGCATCCTGTAGAAATAAACTCCGCTGGAAACACGGCGTCCGGCCCCATCTGTCCCGTCCCAGAACACCTTGTAAGTGCCGGCTCCCTGCATCTCATCCACCAGCGTGCGTACCGGATGTCCTCTCAGATCATATATCTCAAGAACCACCTGTACCCACCGCCCGGCAGGAATACTGTAGCTGATCGCAGTGGAGGGATTGAAGGGGTTGGGAACATTCGGGCCAAGGGAATAAGCCCCGGGCGGCACTGAATGACCATAGTAGCCGTAAAGGGCCTGGATGAGTTCGCGCTCCTGGTCCGCAGTCAGGCTCATCAGGTCGATCATCCGCTCAATATGCTCGAACTCCTCCTGATTCAGGCTCAACGGCAGGAACCGGGAGGCATACTCCATGGCAGCGGAAAGAGCCAGTCTCTCTGAGGGGCAGTTACCGTTCATGATATCCAAGAGCAGGGTTACTGCGTCTTCTAGGCTGGAATCGCCGTCCCCGTTCCAGTCCAGCAGCGGATCGGCAGGGTTCCGGCGCATCAGGAGAAGGTACGCGACCACATCCGAGATATTCACCCTGGCGTCACCGTTAAAATCGCAGCTTCTCTCCGGGAGGGGGATTTCAGTCACCTTGACATTCAATTCAACCGTATCAGACAGGCCGTGCCTGTCACTTCCAATGATGATAAAACGGTAACTTCCCTGCTGCTTGTTATCGGGTTGGAAAATGATGAGCGAATCGAGAAAAGTGACATTTCGCGCCAGTTGGCGCTTATAGCTGATCCCATCAGTTGAATAATAGGTAGAAAAAGTGAGTGTGACTACATCCCCAGGATCAGGATCTTCAACCATTATCCGAACTGCCAGGGTGTCTCCCGGAATAAGGCAATAACTGTTCAAGCTGTCTTCTGTTAGAACTGTGGGCGGCAGATTTTTTATGGTCAAATCACGAAGTATCAGGCTGTTGGCCTGCAGCACCTGCCTGGTCGCCAGATTCTGGACGAACGCTACAATTTCGCAGCTGTCCGCGTTCCAGGAGGGGTCCATGGTGAACTCGTTTTCAAAAACGAGAGTCTCACCCGGCTGGATAGTGAAAGCCTTTCCGCTTTCACCAGTGATCATTAACCGCACTACATGGTTGTAAACCGTCTCCCCGTTGGGCGGATAATAAGGCGGAGACCAGCTTGCGGGATCGATACCCGACTGGGTGAGCGCAAGAAATAAATTGTATTCTTTTTTCTCGACAAGCGCAGAGGCCGTGACAATCACTTCCACTTCCGTAAGCCCCCGATCATCCAAGGGACTCCCTTGGATATCCAGGAACAAGGTGGTTGAATCCAGGGCCAGCAAGCGAACAAAGTCCGCTGTGAGATCCAGAGGATAGATCTCCCTTCTCCCATCTAAAAAAAGCGAGGGCGTTACTGTACTGGTAGGCATGTAATATCTAATACGATTCATAAAACTGGTCAGGTTATAATCTTGCACGCGGTAGGCGACCAGGACAAAACAGTTGAATAGTGCAAGCGCCGGGATGAGCTCTTCATCCAGGTACTTGTTCGAGTAAACACAGGGACCGCACCAGGAGGCGGTGAAAAGTTCCGCGAGGACTTTCTGACGGGGGAAAAGCCGGACATCATTCGCCAAGGCTCCTGTTGACCACAGGCACAGGGCACAAAGAGAAACAAAAACAATTCTTTTCATCTCTCCCCCGGTTAATAAAAGTTGTGCCCACCAGCAAAATGGGCTGAATTCATTCGCTAAAGCAGGGACACACATGCCGTGCCCCTACATCAAATAGATATCACTTCCGGCAAACCACCCGGAATCCAGTGTTAAAATAACCCAAGTTCAAGTGTGTGCTTCCGCGAGCGGCTGACCGGCTTGCTACGGCTTGAGAGTCATATGAGCCGCCCCGAAATATTCGAGTGATAGCAGTAACCGGGCCACCTGTGGGATTTGTCTGGCTTTCTATGGTATAGTCTATCCACGAGTCGTTACACCATTCATAAACATTGCCGTGCATGTCATACAAGCCCCAAACATTAGGCTCCTTCTGAGCTACCGGGTGGGTGGTCCCCTTGCTGTTGGTTTTATACCAGGCCGCCCGGGCAAGGTCCTTCTCGAAATATCCAGTGTAATACCAAAATTTCGTTCCGGCGCGGGCTGCGTACTCCCACTCGGCTTCAGTGGGCAGGCGAAAACCGTTTTTGGTGAAATCGCATTCCCGAGTCCTGGTGTTGTAACAGGTATCAAGTCCGGCAAGCTTGCTCAAGTAGTTGCAGAACCTTACAGCATCGTCCCAGTTAACAGTCTCCACGGGCAAACTGTCGTTACCGGTGAAATGCGAGGGATTCCCGCCCGTCACCGCCCGGTACTGGCCCTGGGTAACCTCGGTCTGGGCTATCCAGAAAGGGTCCAGGGTAACCGTGTGCACCGGCACTGAAGATGTACCCTCCTGACCCATCTGGAAGCTCCCTCCGGGAAGAGAAATCAGGGTGATGCCTTGGATGATCTCAGTTTCTAAGGGGCCTGGGATCGGGACACTTATCTCGGCAATAATGTCCTGGACGGTTATATCTGAGCCGCTTATGGTCACCTCAGATGCTTCCGGAGTGAAAGAATAACCGCTCTTGCTCACGACAATCCAGTAATTTCCATCCGCCAGGCCGGTAAGGCTGTAGCTGCCATCCACACCGGTAAATAGAGTTGTGTCCACTCCATTGCCGTATAACTGCACCGAAACACTTTCCAGACCGCTGCCATTCAATAAAATGCCGCCTTGCAATCCAAAGGTGGGGATGGTTTCCAGACGCCTGACAACCCTCAGACCAGCATTGGGACCAAAATCTGGATACTGCCAGTCCGGAAAATAATAGTACCGCCACCATGAGCTGCACTTTTCAAAATCATCATACCGGCAGCCGCCCCGCAAAATACGCACAATGGAAAAGACTGGACCAGTGGGATTGGTCAGGCTTTCACCGCGGTAAGATCCCCACCAGTCGTTGCACCACTCATAAACACTCCCGTGCATGTCGTACAATCCCCAGGCGTTTGGCTCTTTCTGGCCGACAGGATGGTATAATGAACCACTGTTGGCCTTATACCAGCCCGCCCGATCCAAGTCACTCTCTGAGTCTCCAGTATAATAATTGTTTGTGGTTCCGGCCCGACAGGCGTACTCCCACTCCGCCTCAGTAGGCAGGCGAAAGCCATTCTTCCTGAAATCGCACTGCCAGTTCTCGAGGTTATAACAGGAATCAAGCCCGGCCATGGCGCTCAATCGATTGCAGAACCTTACAACATCGAACCATTTTATACTGTACACCGGCAGGTAAGGGTCCCAGGTGAAAAAATTGGGGTTTGTGTCCATTATTGCCTCGTACTCGGTATGGGTGATCTCGGCCGCGCTCATCTGGAAAGCGCTGAGAGTGACCGTGTGCACCGGTTCTGTATTCATGCCCCCAAGGTGTCCCATCAGGAAGCTTCCCGCGGGAATTGAGACCAAGGTGATGCCCTGGATCACATCCACCCTGAGATCACGGTCCACAGTCAGCTCGACACCATCTGCCGGAGCATACTTTGAATCGCTTATGCTGAAAACTATCCTGTACTTCCCCTCAGCCAGGCCGGAAAAGCCATAGCTGCCGTCAGGGCCGCTAGCCAGAACTATATCCATTCCACTGCCGCTTACCTGAACCACCACACCCGGCACACCAACACCGCCTTCCAAGATGCTGCCCTGCAAATTATAGGTCGGAACCGGGAGAGCCGCACCGCGACGGACCACCCGGAACCCGATAAAGTCACTTTTGGT
>DATKXY010000043.1:0-11018 GCA_035528795.1 archaeon
TTAATACACCAACAGATGAAGACTGGGCGCTAATAGTGAGAGGTGATATTTAAAATATTTAAAGACCTTTGAAAAAATCCCAATTAAAGAATAATATTCTATCCGATAGGGGCAGTTCGCGAACCGCCCAAACAATAACCTATTTATTTTCATAGCGTTATCAAAAGCAAAAAATACCCTTTAGATAAAATGATAACATTTTTCAAAGGGTTCATTCAATTTATTTCAGGCAAGGATTGACATTCAGGGAAGTCTTTGTTTGTTTATCGAGAAGGCTGTGAGCCATTTTCGAGCTGATGTCGTTTGGGGCTTCACGCATGCGGGGGCGGGCCCCAATCGACAGACCGGAATCCGCTTTTACATGAAAATTCCAGCCCGGTCGATTAAAAAATATTAAGGCTTACGCTTTATAATTCGATTTGTTAAATTACAAATCCGAAGGCCAAAAATTTTAATTGAAAGGGTAGGGATCTGACGGCAGGTTTCCATACATTTTATCCTGGAATAAAGTCCATGTAACCGGCAGCAGAAAAGATATTTATGGAGCGATCAATGAGTGACAAGGCATCGAAAATTTATTTCACCTCGAGCGGACGAACATTCCCTGAAAGAGTTCAAGTGCTCGGGATCGATTACGAAAAAGTCGAGGATCTGCGCTACGGGACCAATCCCAATCAGGGAGCTGCGTTTTACCGCCCGGTGGGGCAGACCGGAGGCGTTCTCGGGGCAATGGAGGTTCTCAAGACCGGCAAAGGGGGCTTGAGCCAGACAAACCTCGAGGACATGCACCATGCTTTATCCATAGTCAAGTACTTCGAGCGCCCGGCCTGCGCGGTGATGAAACACTTGAATCCCAGCGGAGCCGCGGTCCAGTGCGTGGATGAGCCGCAGGCCGAGGTTTACCGCAAGGCGCGCGACTGCGACTCCCGCGCTGCGTTCGGCTCTGTGGTCGCTTTCAACACCCGGGTCTCGCAGGCCGCAGCCGAAGAGGTAATGAGCACCATGGTCGAGGCCGTAGTGGCGCCGGACTTCGGGCAAGGCGCGCTCGAGGTGTTCAACGATTTCGAGCGTTTCGGCCGCAACCGGCATATCAGGGTGACCAGGGTGTCGAATCTGGACCGGCTGCCCCGCTTTGCAGGCGATGAGACTTATGGAGTGAAAGAGATGAAGGTATTCGGGGACGGGACCCTCGTGATTGCCGATCCCTTTCTGACTTCCATCCGCGGGGTGGAGGATCTCAGGCCGGCCGAATGCGAAAGGAAAGGCGGGGAGAAAGTGAAGGTCTCGAAAAACCCCAGCCCGGAGCAGGCCCGGGACCTTCTCTTCGCCTGGTATGTCAATTTCAATGTCCGCTCGAATGGGGTGGTGATTGCTTCCGGCTGCAGGACCCTTGCCGTGGGCACCGGCCAGCAGGACCGGGTGGGTGCTGTGGAGCAGGCCATTGCCAAGGCAAAGAGCTATTCCGGAGCGGAGTCGCTCAGAGGGTCTTCTCTAAGCTCGGATGGGTTCTTTCCGTTCCGCGATTCGATAGAGGTCTGCGCTGAGGCGGGCATCGCGGCGATCATCCAGCCCGGCGGCAGCCTGCGCGACTATGAAGTGATCGAAGCCTGTAACGAGTACGGCATAGCCATGGTCTTTACAGGCGAGCGCTGTTTCTCGCACCATTGACACAGGACAGGAACAGATGCGGCAGAGCGGTCTGTTGAACGAGTTCCGGAATACAATCCAGTTCGGCCTCCTGGCCGGCCTGATTTTCTGCGCTGCGGTCGGGCTTGAATTCCGCTATAACTATGTGGAAAAAGCGATCGGCCGCTATCTTTTCTGGCACAACGCCAGCAGGCAGGAGTCCGGCCAGATCTGGGAGACTGTCTCGCTGTCTGAAAATGTCCAGCAGCGGCTTGACGATCTGGTGCGCAACAAACGCCAGGAGACCACGCTAATTGAAAGCATCACGAGCCTGGATCAACTGGTCGAGCAAGTCCACGCCCGGGAAAAAATAGTAATGACCAGGGACCGTTTTCTTGAAATGTATGCGGACCTGCCGTTATATCAAAGCTCGCTCCTCATAGAACCCGTGGACCTTATCGAGCTGATCGGACAGCTCGCCAACTGGCAGCGCACACTGATCGCTTTCGAGGAGGGCAATCTCAGTTTCTATCTGGTGGATGGCCTGAACAATGTGCTCAAGGAACTCTCCCTCTCGAGCGAATATATAAATTTTTTCCTCTCTGAAAAGGAAACGCGGGCTTTAGGGCTGGATGCATTCCCCTGGCTCAGAGAAAAATTTTATCCTGCGGATGTGTTTTACGACGCCTTCTCTCTCCTGACACCTGAGGAAAGAGGCGGTATTCCATTAAGCGCGCTGAATCTTATCTCCTGGCGCTACCGTCTGCAGCAGGTCGCCGTGAACCACCAGTCCCTGATCGGCGAAAGGATGGAAATCGGATTTGAACTGAGCGGGGACGAGGGTCTCTATACAGTGAGGATCCTCGGGCGCAGCCTTTCGGTGCTTTCCCTGACAGATAAAATGGATAGCTTGCTTGTGAAACGGGGGACACTTGAGTCTGTCCCAGTGGGAGCAAGCCCTGCAGAGTCAGGCAGTCCTGGCGGCTCCCAGATGCCTGTAACCCCTTAGATTTTCATATCGGATGCTGATTAATTTTATCAAATCCCTGTTTTATCTCTGCTTAATACTCCTGGTGGCCGGTTTCTGCGCCGGTGTAGTGGTGGTGGTCACCATGGGCCGCGATCTGCCGCAGCTGCCGGACCAACTGGAAAAACTCGTCCTGAACACCCAGACCGAGTTCTATTCCAATACAGGTAAGCTAGTGGCCACCATGGGCGAGAAGAACCGGGTGCCTATCGAGCGCATAAGCCGCAACTTCCTGAACGCTCTTTTCTCTGCCGAGGATGCCGAGTTTTTCGAGCATGCGGGTATCAGCAAGACCGGTATCCTCAGAGCGCTGTGGACCAACCTGCGCGCCGGAAAAATCGAGGGAGGGGCGAGCACCATCACCCAGCAGCTTTCCCGCAACTTCTTTTTCAGCCTCGAGCAGACTCACACCCGAAAGCTCAAAGAGATACTGCTGGCCCTTCAGCTCGAGTATTCATTCGGCAAAGAGGAGATCCTCGAGGCCTACTGCAACAACATGTATTTCGGCAGCGGCGCTTATGGGGTCGAGGCGGCGGGCAGGGTATATTTCGCCAAGCACGCAGACCAGCTTACCCTTGGCGAGGCCTCGATCCTGGTGGCGATTCTCAACGGGCCGGCGCTCTATAATCCTTACACTCATCCCGGACGGGCCCGCAGCCGCCAGCTCTGGATCCTGCGCAGGATGGAGGAGCTCGGGATGATCAACGGTACCGAGCGGCTGGCCGCAGAAAATGAGGAGCTGAAACTCAAGCGCTACACAGAATCCGAGGCCAGGTCGAACTTCTTTCTCGATTACGTAAAGTCGTGGATCACCGGGCGTTTCGGCGAGGATTTTTTGTATTACGGAGGGCTTAAGGTTTACACCACCCTGGATCAGCGGGCCCAAGCCGCGGCTGTGGCCGCAGTGCAAGGGAGCCTGAAAAGGCTCGATGCCCTGTTCGGCCTTCCGGACTATGATCTGCTGACCGATAAGGAACAGCTTAAGGACTATCCCCAGGGGGCGCTTGTCGCATTAGAGACAGGCACAGGGGCGATTCTGGCGCTGGTCGGCGGCAGGGACTACCAGTCAAGCCAGTTTAACCGGGCAGAGGGTAAAAACCGCCTTCCCGGCAGCGCTTTCAAGCCCTTTGTTTACTATACGGCGCTTCAGGAAACGGGCTTAAGCCCGGCATCGACTTTAGTCGATTCAGCGGTCAGCTACCCGTTGATTACAGGGGAGATCTGGAGCCCGGGCAATTTCGAGCAGGATTTCCTGGGCCGGATGACCTTGAAAAAAGCGCTGGAGAAAAGCCGTAATGTAATCGCGGCCCAGCTTATCGAGCTTACCGGGCCCGAGCGGGTAGCCCAGACCGCGCACCGCTTCGGGATTACCAGCGATATCCTGCCTACCCCTTCGCTGGCTCTGGGAACAGTGGGGGTTTCCCCTATCGAGATGGCCGCCGCCTATTCGGTGCTTGCCACCGGAGGCATCTATTACGCTCCTTATGCTATCAAGCGTATCGAGGACGCCCGCGGCAATGTGCTTTACGACCCTATCCCGCGGGGCCAGGAAGTGGCCAACCCGCAGGTGGTCTACCAGTTGGTGGACATGATGCAGGCAGTGGTTGAAAGCGGAACCGGCGCTGTGGTAAGAAGAATGGGCTTTAGCCTGCCGGCTGCCGGTAAAACCGGCACCACCAGCGACTATCGCGATTCCTGGTTTGTAGGTTTCACTCCCGGAATAAGCGCGGCCTGCTGGGTGGGCTTTGATGACAACCGGGAGATGCGCTTTCCCCAGAATGGCGCGATGGTAGGTGTTACCGGAGCGCGTGCCGGAGCGCCGATGTGGGCCACGTTCATGCAGAAAGTCACCGAGGGCAAACCCAGGCAGGATTTCCCTATCCCCCCTGGAATCGAATTTATCGAGGTCGATGCCTGGTCCGGACTGCCCTCCCAGTACTCCACGGGAGGTGAACGTATCAGGGTGGCCCTGCTGCCGGACCAGCTCGAGGCCCTGCGCCAGAAAGCCGGCCTCGAGATATCTCCGCCGGCTCTCCCGTCCGCGGACCCGCTCGGATATTAAGCTGACTGCTGAAAACGTATTCCGGCTAGAGGACCATGATCGTTTCCATAAATAGTAACATCATTCAGGCAAGCTACGCCTATTCCCTAAAGCGAATGGCTGATAGGTCTAATCTTAAGTGATTGAGAACCGCGGGTCTGTTTTAGGCTGTCAACGAATTAAAAAACAGGGAGGATTGGATGAAGCGTGTTGAATATAAATCTGTCGAGCTTGAGCCTGTAAGCGGCCCGGAGGCCAAAGGGGCGGGAATCCGCTGGTTGATCAGTGCAAAGGACGGCGCCCCTAATTTCGCCATGCGCATGATCGAGATTGAGCCCGGCGGTTACAGCCCGCATCATCTGCATCCCGGGGAGCACGAGGTTTTTGTCTGGCGGGGAAGCGGAGAGCTGCGCCTGGAGGGCGAAACTTTTCCCCTTGCACCCGGTATTGTGGCTTATGTGCCCCCGGAAATCAAGCACCAGTTCGTGAATACCTCCCAGAAAGAAAAACTTGAATTCATCTGCGTAATTCCGATTTTGAAAAATGACTAATTTCCTTAAATATGTGACTATACGGCTTTCCTTGGGCACCTTTGTGGCCGTGTTTGCGGTGTACGGCTTTCTGATCTGGGTCCACGAGGTGCTGTATGCAGGCCAGCCAGTGGATGATTACCGCTTGATCCTCTGGGCCTATCTCGCAGTCCTGGTGGTGGTCTCTGCACTGATGAGTCTTTGGGGGCGCTGGCGCTTCAGGAGGATACTCGCTGCAGAAATGGAAAAGGTCAGCGCCCAGTATCATCCGAAAACCCTTGTCGCAGCCTACCACCGTCTGATCCGTTATCTGGGGAGCTGCTATTTTTTCAATACCAGCAGGGAGAGACTCTCGCGCCTTGTCACCCGGCGCCTGGGCGGGATTCTTCTGGGCATGCGCATAGAGGATGAGGAGGCATTGGCGATTTATGAAAAAATTTTGCTTTTTGATCCGGAAAACAGAACATTCTATGACTTTCTGGTCCGGGCTTACAGCCGCAAGGGTCGGCTGTCGGAGAGGAGCTTCGGCTTCATTCGCCGCCGCTACCACGAAAGGCCGGATGACAGGCTGGTAGGTGTACTCGCGCGGGAGTATACCTTACGCCGAATGCTCACATTCGAAAGCGAGCGGGTGTTCGAGCGGTGCATGAAAGTTTATCCCGAGCACGCTGGAAAGGTGCTTGATTTCGTGATTCCGCGCCTTCTCGCTTTCAAGCGTACCGATGACAATGCGGCCCTCTTTTACCTGGAGGCCTTTGAAAGGGGCTCTAAAGGAAAGGTTCTCTCCATGCTGGGCCTGATCAGAGAGCGCTATCGCGAGAAGCTCAGAGAAGATGAGCTGGCCCTCCGGGTCTTAAAGTCCTTGCAGGGGCAGAGCTTTGCGGAAGATTTACCAATCGGGGATGTAAGGGTCCAAGACGCGCCGCCTTTTGAGAAGGATAGAGTCGAAAAGACATTGCAGTTTCCCCCCCTCGACCAGGACAAATCAGATGGGACTATCTTTTTTGAAAGGCTGGATTACGATAACCGGGACGAGGTAGAGCGAGAGAAAGAGGGAATGGAAGAAGAGCAATCGATGAGCCTCGAGAGCCGCTTTTATGGCCTGGTACAGAGATTTTTTGCAGGGCAAAGACCGACTGTCGGCTGGACTGGTAAATGGCTGCGTCCGGGGCTGTTGGTCGTACTGCTGGTGATTTTTGCCTATCTCTCCCGGCCTCTTATCCAGAGAACTTTAAACTCTTTCAAGCCTGACATAAAAAAGGACGCCCTGACTCAAAAAACAGAGCCCTCAGAGCCTTTCCTCCCTTACGCTTCCGGTGAGCGCTTTACAATCCAGGTGGGCGCATTTTCAGACAGCGCTCGTGCAGCAGCCCTCGCCGAACATTTAAGAATTCAGGGCGCGGAAGGCCGGATCATCCAGGCGCAGTCACTGGGCAGACAAATCTTCAAGGTGCAGGTCGGCCTGTTCGACTCCGATTCGGCAGCGGCAGCAGCGGCGCGAGCTCTCGCCGGTGCCCGCCTGATCCGGGAATGGCAGGTAGTTCCCTCTGTTAATCCCCGCCAATAAAGGTATTCATCCCCGCTGATTCCATAAAGGAATAGGATCATTTCCCCCCTTTCCCAAAGTGGGGCCCCAGGGGGATTTAATCAGAATAATGCCCCTTGAATCCTTTATGGCTGACGTAAAAAACTTATAATACTAAGCTGCAAATAAAATGATATTTATTAATCAGGTCTTGCCTGTCGAATATTGATTTCATTTTATAAATGTCAAGGAGTCAGAAGACAAGAGTCAGAAGTCAGAATCCCTCCCCTGCCCGGATTACAGCCCTTGGTCATTCATAAACTCAGGGTTTGATGTTTTTGGACGGGAGTGGAGCTTCTGACTTCTGTATTCTGATTTCTGACTCCTTATTATATTTTTGGTACCGGCTTTGCCGACTTAGGAGCAGAATATAAAGTATCTCTATGAACGCAACTCGGTATAAAATGCCGAACCGGAAGGACAGAAAGTACCCTCACAGCTAAAAAACACCCCGGGGAATCAAAAGCTCTTCCCCGGGGTGCGCAGGATCATTTCCCAGCTTTTCTATATGTAATGAAACTTATCCTTCCATCTTACCCGGCCATTGACGCCAGAGAAAAATAACCCCTGTGCCGATCAGCAGCAGTCCCCACCAGAAATCCAGATGCAGCTCGGCCCCCACCACTTTAGGCGGACTGATAAAGTTGTAAACCCCGCTTCCGGTGATAGCCAACCCATAAACACAGAGGATAATCCCGCAGAGAAACCAGATCGTGACTCTCATTTTCTCCTCGGCCATTTTTAAAACTCTCCCTTCTTTTCTACCAGAAAATGATATTAAGAATGACAAAGATAGCGAAACTCACCAAAGCCCAGAAAGAGCTCCTCTTGTACCATACCATCGCTCCCTCCTGCGGGATTTCGCTGACTCCGTAAACCAGTCCCTGGAGCTCCTTGTCCGTTTTAGGGCGGGTAAAGAGGGATATTCCCACTGTTGCTGTAAAGTTCACCGAGAAGGCCCAGACAGCCTGCCACATGTTTATCGCCATGGTGCTGGGAGTTTCGCTGATCGCGATGTGGCTGGGATCGAGGATTTTGAAGCGCACTGCGAGAAAGATGCCGATCGAGGTGCACATGCCCAGCAAAAGGCCCCAGAACCCGGCCGCAGGCGTAGTGCGCTTCCAGAACATCCCCAACAACACAGTGGCAAAAAGCGGGGCGATAAAAAAGCTGAACAGGGCCTGCATATAGTCCATAATACTGTGAAAATGCTTGACTATATAAGTGGTGGCGATCGAGATCAACACCCCGATCACTGTGCACCAGCGCCCCAGTTTCAGGTAGTGGCTGTCAGGGGCGTCCCTGCGGATCCAGGAGCGGTAGATATCATAGGTCCAGACCGTGGCGAAGGCGCTCACGTTTCCGGCCATGCCGCTCATGAAACCGGCGATCAGGGCGATCACCCCCAGTCCGATCATGCCAGGGCCGAAATACCTTTTCATCAGCAGCGGCAGAACCGCGTTATAGGTTTGAGAGGCGTCCACATTGGGGCCTTCCGGCACCAACTGCGGCAGCACAGCGAAGCCGATCAGTCCGGGCAGGATAACGATAAACGGGATCGCCATCTTGAAATAAGAGCCGATAATCGGGGCCAGTTTCGCGCTTCTGATGTCCTTGGCCGTGAGCACCCTTTGCACCACGAGGAAATCGGTGGTCCAGTAGCCCATGCTCAAGACAAAGCAGAGGCCGAATACGATGCCCAGCCAGTGCATGCCCATGGGATTCAGCTCTGGCGATTCCATTGTCGACCAGATATGCAGGCGGTCGAGCAATGGAGCGCCTGCAGCGGTGAACTCGGCGACTCTCAGATTGACACGCTCGATAAGCTTGTCCCAGCCTCCGACCTCGATCAGACCCAGAATGGGGATCAGGAGACAACCTCCCCAGATGAGGAAAAATTGAACGATCTCGTTGAAAATAGCCGAGGTGAGGCCGGCCATAGCTACATAAGTGGCCACAGTGAGGGCGGTGATCCAGATACTCGTGTCGAAATCCCAGCCGAAAAAGTTTTCGAGCACCAGGCCCATGGAGTACATACTGATCCCGCTGGCCAGGAGTGTCATCACCACGAAAGTCACACCCGCCAGGCCGCGCGCGCCCTCCCCGAACCGCATCTTAAGGTAGCCCGGAACCGAGTGGGTTTTGCTTATATGGTAAAAAGGCATCATGAAAATACCCAGGAAAAGAATCGCAGGGATCGCCCCGATCCAGTACCAGTGCACGGAGAGCATTCCGTACTGATATGTTGCCGCCGACCAGCCCATCAGCTCCAATGCCCCCATGTTTGCGGCGATAAAGGACAAGCCGGCGATCCAGGCGGTCTGGTTGCGGCCGGCCAGGAAAAAGTCCGTTCCGCTTTTGGTGTAGCGCTTGAGGTAAAAACCCACACCGAGCACAAAAAGGAAGTAGAAAACGATAATAAAGAGGTCCACCAGATGAAGTTTGAACATGGAATTACAGGCCTCCCTTGGATTATTTGGTTCAGGACGGGTGTATGAAAATAAGGCTGAAATTCAACTCGCAATGACTGGCTGTTTAAAACACTGAATAAAAGCTTTCAGCATGTGTTCGGGATTTACCGAAGAAAGATTATTATGTCAATCTTAATCCTGAGATACTACTTTTGAATTCCAACCTTACCAGTCTCCCCCTGCCGCATTGCCACTCAAAGCCTCTCGAGATTGTCAACATGGATTCATTCATTCAAATTTTTCCCAGTGGATCACCTCCTCGATCTTCCTTTTTGCTTTTCTTGGCGGCTGGTCCGGGGATGGATAACCAAGAGCGACAAGGCTCACCAGTTTGTAGTTTTTAGGAACTTCGAGCATTTTGGTGATGCGGTTGGCATAGGGCTTTTTGTCTCCGGCCACCCAGCAGGTGCCGAGACCAAGGGCATATGCGGCAACCAGCATGTTCTGGCTCGCTGCAGAGCCGTCCTCGAGATAATACTTGGTTTCCCGGCAGAGCACCACCAGGCACACCGGCGCCTCGGCGATAAACTTTCCATAGTCGCACAGTCCGGCCAGTTTTCCCCGGGTAGCGGCATCTGTCACCACCAAGAACTCCCATGGCTCGACTCCCCGGCCTGTGGCGGCAAGACGGCCGGCATCGACAACCTTTTCGATCACTTCACGCTCCACCGGAGTGGCCTGGTAGTGGCGAATACTTCTGCGTCCTCTCAAGGCTTCCAGCGTTTCCATTGTTGCAGCTCCCTGTTGAGGATTTAGTTCGTTGGGAACAACTGAAAAATGCGCTAGCGAATGTTAAAGCAGACACAGCAATGATAAGCTCTGCCGATCAGCACAATAAGCAGCCGACCAGGCAGGCTGACAACATTTTTCAAAAAGCGTGTAATATATCTCCCAGGTTTTAAGACAGCCGGTACCGAATATTATCCCGGAAAAGGATAAGCACGACATAAATTGAGTTTATTAAGAGAAAATCGCAAGAAAATTGCTTTCCATTGCTGTAATATTGCCCGGGGAAACTCAATCCGTTTAAAAATGGATACTATTTTCGGCTCTTTTCAAAAAAACTTGACCCTAATGAAAGTGTATCCGGAGCAAAATCTAGAAACAATTAACTCTTTTCATGCGTTAGAAATACGGGGAATGCCTCGGGTATTTCACTCTTGGACCTGCTTTGGAAAAATATTATCAATCAATCTAACCGGGATTATTCGCAAATTTGCCGGATGATTTGCTTAAGATATTGTCGAGTTTCACGTTAACTGAATCTCTTTTAAAATCCCCCCCGGCCCCCCTTTAGTAAAGGGGGGAAGCCGTCCTCCCCCTTTGAAAAAGGGGGATCGCGGGGGATTTGGAAGAAAATACTCCCCAAGCGGAATTTTATGAATAATACAGGCTAAGATATAGCTTGGTAACTACCTTTTCGTAATGTTTACATGAAAATCCCCTCTTGATAGAGGGCACTTAATTGATCATCTCTGCATAGGCTGTACGCTAAGTGAACAGGGTGTGTTTTCTTGATTTTCATGTTTCGTTGTGTCCGCAAAACGGACATGTGAGTTTGTCAGGTTTAACTTGACATTAAAAGGATTAATAAACTAATGGACTATTGACTCTACTCAGCGTAGCTTTTTAGGACACATTAATTGATCTCGCGTAATAGTAGTACTTGTTGAAGCACAGGCATTTAGAAGACGATGGAACGCCTGGCGTCCCCAATATCGGCGATTGAACCGGTAAC
>DATKXY010000044.1:0-30653 GCA_035528795.1 archaeon
AACGAGTGTAACCCATGTGTCTTTACCAAACAGCATGCTATGCCCGTACAAGACAGGAGTCAGAATAAAAACGGATAAATCCCCGCTAAACCCTTTTTCAAAGAGGGACAGTTAGTTCCCCCTGATCGCATATCAGACTGGTAAATGCAGGAGAAAATGAAAAAAGCCTTAAAACTCTTTTCTCCAGGCAGTTGCGGTTTTTTTTTACCAAAAGTGTAGTTGCTACACCTTCTGACTACTGACTCCTGTATTCTGTATTCTCACATCGACAATTTGTTGTCGATGTAGGCGCATTAAGCGCCTAAAATTCCCGTCCAAAATTTTCACAGCTTATAACACTCCGGCAGGTCCATTCCAATTATTACCAATCGGTCGGGTTAAAAGCTCTTGCCAAAGGATAAAAATAAAGTTAGTTTGATTTTTTCATGAACCGGTAAAGTTCTCACTCTTTCTTTATTAACCAACAACCAATAATGGAGGTCTGGATGCGTTTTCCGGCTGGATTATGTCTTTGTGGAATGTTGATTGCAGCACTGGCCGTCGGACTTCATGCCCAAGACAAGGCTTCTCTCTTCAAGGAGGGAAAAGACACAACAGGCGATGGCAAGGAGGACACCTGGACCTATCTCAACAACCAGGGCAAAATCGAGCTTATCGAATCGGACAATAACGCCGACGGTGTAGTGGACAAGTGGCGTCGTTTCACAGCCGAAGGAGTGAGAGTGAAAACAGAGTCTGATGAGAATTTCGACGGCAAGCTCGACACGTGGATCATCTTTAACGAAGCTGGCGATAAAATCAGGGTCGAAAAAGACACCAACAATGATGAAAAGATAGACCAATGGCAGCATTTCGATCCGGCCAGCGGCGATCTCACCAAGGCCGAAATAGACTCCAAGGGCAAGGGAATCGACCAGACAGTCTTTTATCTGCCTGGCGGGCAAAAGGACCGGATGGAAAGTGACTCGGATGGGGACGGCAAGGTGGACCGGTGGATCAGTTACTATCCAAACGGTAAAATGAAAGAGGTGGGTTACGATACCGATAAAAGCGGCAAGCCCAATGTCTGGCAGCGCTATAACGAGGATGGCTCCAAGGGCCAGGCCGGGTTCGATACGGATGGCGACGGTAAGCCCGACAAGTGGCAGTAAGTACACGGGGTCACTGGATCGGCAAATCTCATTGGTTCTATCCTGGCTTCATTAAATTTAAGAGAGTCTCTAATCAGCGGCCCCCGCTTATAAATTTTGCAGGGGCCGTTTTTTAGGGAGCCGCAATAAGGCTTGATAGATTGGAAAATAAAACACGAGCAATACAGGAAGACAGGTTTTCCTCGCGGTGGGCGCTGCTTATGGCTGTATTCGGCATCGCTATCGGTACGGGAAATATCTGGCGCTTCCCCAGAGTGGCTGCCGCCAACGGCGGGGGAGTGTTTATCCTGCTCTGGATCCTCTTTCTCTTTATCTGGTCCATACCGCTTCTGGTGGCTGAAAGCGCTATCGGCAGATCGACCCGCTGCGGGACACTGGGTTCTTTCATCCGGATGATGGGTAAGCGCGGCGCCTGGATGGGCGGGCTTGTCACCCTGATCACTACCGGGATAATGTGCTATTACACGGTAGTGACCGGCTGGTGCTTGAAATATCTTACCGCTGCGGTGTCGGGCACGGTTAATGCGGCAACTGGTCCCGAATACTGGCGGGCCTTTTCCGGAAGCTGGGAGGCGGTGGGGTTTCATCTGGCCGCAGCTCTCGTGACCGGCGTGATCGTACTGGCCGGGGTCCGCAAAGGTATCGAGCTTTCATCGCGTATATTTATTCCAATGCTGGGAATCATTCTCGTTTATTCTGCCATCCGGGCTATCCTTTTGCCTGGCTCCTCAGCCGGGATCAATTATCTCTTCCACTTCGACCCTCAGGATTTCGCCAGACCCCATGTCTATCTCGAGGCTTTGAGCCAATCAGCCTGGTCCACCGGGGCTGGCTGGGGGCTCCTGCTCACGTATTCGGTTTACGCCCGGGCGCGGGAACAGATGGTGAAAAACTCCATTATCATGGGGCTGGCAGACAATACGGCGAGCATCTTAGCGGCACTGGCTGTAATTCCCACGGTGTTCGCCCTGCTCCCTGCCGCGGAAGCTGTCGCGGTGGCAAGCACGCCGGGCGAAAACAGCACCGGGCTCACCTTTATCTGGATTCCAAGGCTCCTGGGCACAGGAGCGGGCGGCCAATTCATGCTCGTGCTTTTTTTCCTCGCTCTGTTGCTGGCTGCTC
The DNA here is from genome assembly GCA_035528795.1 of archaeon. Taxonomy (GTDB): domain Bacteria; phylum Gemmatimonadota; class Glassbacteria; order GWA2-58-10; family GWA2-58-10; genus DATKXY01. The sequence goes on from DATKXY010000044.1 coordinate 2,274, forward strand.
TCTCAAGCCTTATCTCCATGGTGGAGCTGGCAGTGCGCAACCTGATCGACCTGGGCCTGAAAAGGAAAGCCGCCACCGCGGCTGTGACCGGGTTGATCGCTGCCGCCGGCATACCCAGCGCTCTTTACAGCGGCTTTTTCGATAACCAGGACTGGGTCTGGGGCCTGGGCCTGCTGGTAAACGGGTTCTTTTTCTGCCTGGCTGTGAGAGCTTTCGGACCTGCGCGCTTCCGCGAGCAGATGGTCAATACCGGAGGAAACCGGGATATCCGCCTGGGCAAAACATACGGGCTGGTTGTTCTCTGGCTCATCCCGGTGCAGTTCGTGGCTCTTTTGGGCTGGTGGTTCTATCGCTCTGTGGGCTGGGACCCCGCAAACTGGTGGAACCCTCTTTCAACTTTCAGTATAGCCAGTTGTTTCCTCCAGTGGGGCGCCGCAGCAGCGCTCATGTTCTGGGCTGGCCCGCGCCTGGTGCGCAGGCTGCAAACATTCCGCGGGAAGAACGAGGAAACCATGGAAATGTAAGGATACGGCGCCAGGTGTCTTCCTTCCTGACAAGTAAAATTGATTTGACTACGGAAATAAAGCCATTATAAATCGAGAGCGGATCATTAAATCCCCCTCTCAAGGGGATTTTGGGGAGTTTATGTTTCATGTTTTTATGCCTCTTAAAAAAAGTGGACACAGTGGTGTGCAGCTCTTTAGATTTATAGATCCCTGAGAGTATCGACCGGCTCCTGGTCCCTGAATCTTAACTAGATAGTACTGCAGGAGGGCCAAAAAAATGTCCTATCAGAAAGCCCTGAAAAGAATAGAAAAGGCCGCAAAAGACAAAAGCAAAAAGCTGGAATTGAGCGGTTTGAGACTGACCAGCCTTCCTCCAGAGATCGGGAATTTAACCAACCTGAAAGTGCTTTTCCTTCCGCATAACCAGCTTACAGCACTGCCAACTGAGCTAGGAAAATTAACCAACCTGAAAGTGCTTTCCCTTTCAAATAACCCGCTGGCAGCACTGCCGCATGAGATTGGGAAATTAACCAAACTGACAGGGCTTGACCTTTCCAATAATCGACTGACCGCGCTGCCACCAGAAATCGAGAAGTTAACCAAACTGGGAATTCTTTTCCTAAACAGGAACCAGCTAACCAAGCTGCCACCAGAAATCGGGAAGTTAACCAACCTGACTGACCTTTATCTAGGAGAAAACAAGATATCCGCACTACCATCTGGGCTTGGGACTTTAATAAAATTACAATCGCTTGACCTTTCCAATAACCGGCTTTCCGCGCTGCCACCTGAGCTCTTGAATTTAAACAACCTGAGAGGGCTTGACCTTTCCAATAACCGGCTTTCCGCGCTGCCACCTGAGCTCTTGAATTTAAACAACCTGAGAGGGCTTGCCCTTTCCAATAACCAGTTAAACGCGCTGCCACCTGAGCTCTTGAATTTAAACAACCTGGAATGGCTTGAACTTTCCAATAATCGGCTGACCGCGCTGCTACCAGAAATCGGGAACCTAACAAATCTGAGAGAGCTTGCCCTTGCCAATAACCAGTTAACCGCGCTGCCGCCTGAATTAGGAAATTTGAAGAAGCTTAAAAAGTTAGGCCTTGCAGGGAATCCCATTAGAGTCCCTCCTCCATATGTAGTTAGGCAAGGCACAAAATCTGTTTTGGCCTATTTAAGGAATATCCTCGAGAAAGGCGAGGCCAGGCGCTACGAGGCCAAACTGCTGGTCCTGGGTGACGCCAGCGAGGGCAAGACCTGCCTCTCCCGCGCCCTGCGGGGCCTTGATTTTCAACATCAGACAACCACCCTGGGAGTGGAGATAGACCCCTGGACTTTCCGTCACCCGGACCACCCGGATGACGATAGCAAAAAAATAACCCTCAATATCTGGGACTTCGAGGGCCAGGAGATAAACCACCAGTCGCACCAGTTCTTTCTTACGGAAAGGTCCCTGTACATTGTCGTGTTCAAGGGCCGCGAGCAGTTCCGCTACGACCGGGTGGAATACTGGCTGGACACGATCCGCTCACGCGCCCCGGGAGTCGGGGTTGTGCTGGTGGCCACAGAGTGCGAGTCCAAGCTGCCGCACGTGCCCACAGACAGTCTCAAGTCGCAGTACCCAGACCTTTTTAAAACCGATCCGTTCTATTTCCCGGTTGGCTGCGCGAACAGGAAAAATATCCCCGAGCTGCAGGAACACCTGGAAAGGCTCGCTACGGACTTGGAGCTTGTTGGGGCGATCTGGCCCCAAAACTACGCGGATTCAGAAAAGGCGGTCAAGGCAGCCTCGGAGAAAAAGGCCCACGGCACCAGGAAAGAGCTTTACGGTATTTTCGAAAGCTCCGGGGTGGAAGAAAGAGATTTCGACAGGCTCGCCTCTTTCCTGGGGGATATGGGATCGATCACCCATTTCCCTGATTCACAGGAGCTGCGGGAGTTTATCGTGCTCGAGCCGCAGTGGCTGACCAAGGCGATCAGCCACGTGCTGGAGCACGAGGAACTGGTAAAAAACTACGGTGAGTGCTCTGGAGACTGGCTGCGCAAGGAGTGGGAGGGCAAGTACCCTGGCCTGTTCCTGAAATTCTACCACTGCATGAAAGAGTTCGAGCTCTGTTACGAATTGGAGGACATGCCCGGAACGAACCTGGTGCCCCTGCGGTTCGGTTTCGCCAAGCCCCATATCCCTTGGAGCAATATTCCGGGCACCAGGGAGCGCAGGATCCAGTACCGCTTCAATGTCACTCCCCCGGCAGGGATCATGAGCCGCTTCATAGTCAAGACCCACCACCTGATCGCCCGGACTGAGAAGATGCCCAAGGGCGTGTACTGGCACAACGGGGTGTTCCTGCGGACCGGGGAAGAAGGAGACCCGTTCACCTCGGAGGCGCTCTGCGAGTTCAACAAGGAAGAGAGAACGCTATCAATCATAGTGCGGGCGGCGTACCCGCCAAACATGGTGGAACAATTACACGGCTTTGCTAATGCTGTTTTCGACTTTTTTAAAGGGTTAAAACCAGAACGCTTTTATGGTTGCGTTAGGGAAGATGATTCACAGTGCAATGGCCTTCACGACGAGGGAACAATAGCTTATACATTAACCACTCCAAATATTAAAATTCCTTGCGCTATAGGCCATCATCTTGTTGAGCCAATATTCCTTGTTACTGGTTTAAGCAGTTTTCCTCAGTCTTTGAGCTTAGAGGAAAATCTGAGGAAAATAGTTCGAGAAGAATTAAAAATAAAACCGGAATGGGCTGAGTCATTTGGTTATGACATTAAAGCTCTTGTTTTGAGAAGCGAAAGCCTGGATAAAAAAATCGATGATATTTTAAAGACTCAAAAACAGCTTCCAGCATACATAAAACAGCAGGGCCAGAAAAATGTCCGAGAGATGCTCAACGGCATAGACGGATTATTAGATGAACGTGATTTTACCCCTATTCCTTTGATATTCATAATCACGCCCGTGGATAGAAGCAGATGGAACCCTAAGAGGTTTTTCGAGCGAAAATTCAGCTTCACGCCATGCTGCGAGTATGAGAAGGGCATACATAAAGTTGAATTCCAGATAAACTTTCAATGCCCGCGGAAATGGTGGGTGAAAACGGCCCCTATTTTAAGCGCAATTGTCAAGCTGCTTATTATTTCGGTCAAGATCGGGTCTGCCGGAGCGCCTATGTTGATTCCATCCCCGCAGTTTAAAAAGATCGAGGATGAAATAAATTTCATGAAAGACATGGTTGATGTCATTCCGGACCTTGAGGGTGGGTCTGAGGGGGACATTTTGGTTGAAACCGGGGAATTTATTCAAAAGCTTAGGGTTTCAGAAGAGACAGGTGTGCCTGTACCTATCAGTGAGAGCGTGAAAACATTTTTAAAAGCTGGTGGTGATATAGATCGTGTTGCCCGCATGGAGCTGGCAGCTCTGCTGCAAAAGCTGAAACCCCATAATTACGAGGCCAGGCAGTGGGGTGAGCTGGAGCGGGTGAAATTGCCTGACAACACTTACCGCTGGCTGTGCGAGAAACACAGGGAGGAATTAAGGAAACAGCGCGGCAGGTGAAGAGAAAGTAAATTTTCACGGCCCGGGCGGCTGGCTCGCGGACAGCGACCTGGAGTCTTGGGCGGAGGCCCAGGCCCTGTTCGGCTCAGGGCCCATGGTGAAAGTGAGGGTGCCGCCGCTGAGAAGCCGGGAGTGTGAGATCCAGCACTTTTCATAAGGCTCGCTGTCAAGCTCGGCGGCCTGGATATAGATATTCTGCTCGGACACGTTCCGGGCCTCGGTCCTGAAAACGCTGCCGTTGTCTAAGTGGAGAGCTGCTTCCGGGAAGACCGGGCTGCCGAGCACGTACACTGGCTCTCCAGGGCAGACCGGATAAAAGCCCAGGGCGCTGAAAACGTACCAGGCTGACATCTGGCCGCAGTCGTCGTTCTCAGGCAGGCCTCCCGGCTTAGCGCTGTAGAGGTAGTCCGGGGAGAGGATTTTCCTGACCCAGGCGTGGGTTTTCCAGGGCTGGCCTGCGTAAGCAAAAAGGTAGGCCGCGTGGTGGGCCGGCTCGTTGCCGTGGTGGTAGTACGGGTTCCACTGGGCCAGGTTCCTGGGGAGCGCATTGGTGAAGAACGAGTCGAGCTTAGCCGTAAACCTTTCCTCCCTTCCCATGAGGTCGATCAGTCCCCGGACATCGTGGGGCACGAACCAGGTGTACTGCCAGGCTGTGCCCTCGGTGTAGTAGCGGTCCCCGTCTTCCGTGGTCCTGAAAGGCTCGATCCAGGAGCCGTCCGCGTTTTTCCCGCGCATGAAGCCTGATTCCCTGTCATAAGAGTTTTTATAATTCTGCGAGCGCCCGAGGAAAAAACGCCGGTCCTCCTCCTTGCCCAATGCCCCGGCTATCTGCGCCAGGCAGAAATCATCGTAGCTGAACTCGAGGTTGCGCGAGGTGCCCTCCCAAATCGAGTCAGCGGGCAGGTAGCCATATCTCTTGTACAGCTCGAGACCCCCTCTGGCCTCGTATACGCTGTCCCCGGGGGTCATGGCATCCTTGTACATGGCCCGGTAGGCAAGCTCCGGGTCGAAATTGCGCACCCCCTTGAGCCAGGCATCGGCAACCACGGCATCTGCATGCGTGCCGCTCATTACGCTTGTGTAAAACGGGTTGGGCCACTTGGGCATCCAGCCGCCCTGCTCGTACATGGCCAGGAGCGCGGAAACCATCTCCCCTGTGCGGGCGGGCTCGAGGAGAACAAGCAGCGGATGCTCGGCGCGGAAAGTGTCCCAGAGCGAGAAATCGTTGTAGCTGGTTCCCTGGTGGACCCGGTTGTCGAAAGCGCTGCGGTAGAGGCCGTGCTCTGAGAAGATCCTGGGCAGGAGCAGGGAGTGGTAGAGGGCCGTATAAAAAATCGTCCTGCGGCTTTCGGACTCTCCGTTGATCCGTATTTTCCCCAGGGCGCGGTTCCAGGATTCCTTTGTTGCCAGGGCCGCGGCGTCGAAATCCCAGTCCGGGATCTCGAGCTCGAGGTTTTTCCGCGCCTGGTCAGTGCTGATAAAAGAGGTGCCGACTTTCACTTTCACCGTGCCCCCGGGATCGAAGCGCACGAATGCCCCGACTCCGTTGCCGCCTTTCTCCTCGATATTCCCCTGCCGCACGAGCTCTCCGCTCCAGGTGCCGAAAGAAAGGAAGGGACGGTCGAAACGGGCCGTGAAAAAGCCGGTGAATCGGAAGGCATTGAAACCTGAGATTTCCTGCCCGGCAGGGTCTATTTTCACCCAGCCCGCGGCGCGGGTGTCCTGCGGACGGTTTTTTACCAGGCTCCCACGGGTTTTTGCGTCAATGATCACATAGGAGTCCCCAGGCCCGGTGAAGTTAAATCTGAAAAATCCGCAGCGCCCGCTGGCTGTCATTTCGGCCCGGATGCCGGAATCATCCAGGTTCACGGCATAGTAGTAAGGCCTGGCTATCTCGGCGGAGTGCCTGAAATGCGAGCCGCGCTCACCGGGGCTGACTTTCAGACTGCCGCTTATGGCCATCACCGAGACACTCCCGTAATCGCTCATACAGGAGCCGCTCGGGAAATGCGAGCCCACGAAGCCCTCGATAACCGGGTCTTCATAGTAAGAGTACGGGCTGTAGTAATAGGGGAGCTCCCCTGTGCGGGCGGTTTCCGCAGACCACTGGGTCATGCCGAAAGGCGGGCAGACCGCAGGGAAAGTGTTGCCGGGATAGGTGAACATGGCAGTCGTGCCGATCAGGGGATCGACATAGTCAGCGTAATCGACCGCGAGTGTCTCAACTGTCTGGGCCTTGGTCTCAGGCTCCCTCGAGGGACCGGTTTTCTCGCAGGAAGGAAGGAGAAAGATCAGGGAGAGAACAGGTAATGCGTAGATTGTGCGCATGGCAGGGCAGCCTCCGCTCTCTATCAGGGTGTATTGTCTGGCCGGCTTTATTTTATGGATTTGTCTGTTTTAAATAAGACCGTCAAACTGTATTCCTGTCAGCGGACCCGCACCCGGCTCAGGCGGTACCAGCCATCCGCGGATCTTCCCTGGATCGCGAACATGACCCTGGGCTTTTTGCTGTAAGGGTCAAGCATGGTGACTCCAAGCTCGTATTCCCCGGGCGGGATTTCCTGCGGCACGGCGACCCCTGTCTTGAGCGAGGCAGGGCCGGGGAGCCAGCCGGTGATATCCGTGTCGGTTTCCATGACCCAGGCTTTGCTGGTGTCCTCGAGCGCCCGGAGCTCGACAGCCAGCGGATGGTTCAGGTAGCAGGGGGCCACGCCCTTATTCTCCCACTCCATTTCCAGGGCCAGAATGTCCCCGGCGTCCACACTCGAAGCATGCACCAGCTCCTTGAGCACGAAACGGTAGCCCATTTTTTTCTCGAACTCCCACACCTTGTCCGCCCAGGCTTCAGGGATAGTGTCCGACCCGTTGTTCATGCCGGTGACATGCCAGCGCAGGGCCTCGGATAGGATATAATCGATGTCCCATTTCCTCTCGTACCAGAATCTCATGGTCCAGCAGGTCTCGAAAATCACCGGGGCTTGTTTCCAGGCGTCATTGGCCTCTGCAGCGTCCAGGGCCTGCTGGTAGAAGTCCTCCATGTGGTTCCAGGTGCTGCTGAACCCGCCCATATCGCCCAGGCAGTCCGCGCGCCAGCCGGCACCCCTGGTCACTGCATAGGCCAGCCCGGCTTCTCCGCCGATCTGCATGATCAGGGGCGTTTTCTTGAAATTGTCCAGATACATGTCGATAATCCTGAAGCGAATGGAGTCCGGGGGCATGGCCATGCCAGTGCCGCTGGTGTGCCACTCGCCCCAGCGTCCCACTGAGCCGATATCCACGTGGTCGATATCCGGGTGGCCGTCGTAGCGTTGGCCCAAAGCTTTTATCAGGTTTTCGTGCTTTTCGAGGAACACCGGGTCGTCATAGTGCGGCTGCCAGTTTTTGAAGTCATCGGTGTAAGGCTCTCCTTTAGCCCCGGCGGCCAGGAGCCAGCGGGGGCAGTGGATGACCCCGTCCTGGCACATCACGCGGAACATGAGTTTCTGGTCATTGGCGCGCGCTTTCTCGATCATCGAGTCGATAAGCTGGAAATTGATCTGTCCTTCCACTGGTTCGATCTCGTCCCAGTACCAGCGGAACTGGGCCACGGAGCACTTGGGATGGCGGGGGACTCCCCGCAGGATCCAGTCATTGAAACAGCCGGTGGAGATGAAGCCCCGGCCCGGGTTGTGAAGGGTCTGATCTGTCTCCACAGGCTGAATGACCGCTGTGAGGTCATCCCGGACCAGTTTGAGCAGAAGCTCCAGGGCGTCGCTGATCGAGTAGACGCCGTCACCGTTGAGGTCGCACCTGGGGTCATCCGGGTTGTCCCTGGCAAAGAGAATGAGGGCGATAACATCGGTCACCGCCACTTTGCCATCCGCGTTGAAATCCTCCCTGTATCCGATTCCTCCGGCCCCCGGGCTCGCAGGCAGCAAAGACAAAAAGGCGAAAAAGATGACAGGGATCAGAAAGCTGCACACCTTAGATATTTTTACAACCCGCAGGGAAAACATATCTCTTATGATCCTGAGGCCAGATGGGTATGTCGGTTGTGTTTATGAGTATGGTTCAGCGGGGCTCGCGCCGGGTTTTTAAACAAAATACCGGTCATCCACAAAGTGAAGCCCTGCCTATTTTATTGAATTAACACCGGTTTTGTTTCCAGTCAATAGAAACGACATCTCAGCGTGCATGGTCTTCTTATCACCGCCCGGATTGCACAGTTGAATCCGGAGAGTGGTCAATGACCCGATTCAGTACGGCAGCCTTCTGTTAGACTTGCCTTCAAACCTTCCCCCAGGTATTTTCATTCAGTCAAGGTTTTTTGCTGCTAAAATTCCCTTCTTATTTGCTTTTTTCAATGAGCCGGGAAAGGAAAGCCCGGATGGAGACACCGGTAACCAGGTTCCTGGATGGGTGCGGGATCAGCTACGTGGTGAAACCGCACACTCGTAAGGTTTACACTTGCGAGGAGGCTGCCGCAGAAAGGGGAGTCAGGCTCTCGCAGATTGTCAAGTCCATGATAGGCAGGGACGCGCAAGGCGGGGTTCACGTGATGCTGGTACCGGGAGACAGGACTCTCAAGCTGAAACGGGTGCGCCAGGTCGCCGGTGGAGTGAGGATCGATCTCCTCAGGCCGGATGAGATTTCAGACTCTCTCGGCCTGACTGTCGGGGCGATCTCTCCCACTCAGTTAGCTGGCCGGGCCAGTTTTTACATGGACCACAGCATATTCTCCGAGGATTTTGTCGATATAAGCGCTGGTATCCCGGATGCAGGAGTGGAGCTGCGCCCGCAGGATCTCGAGCGGGTCCTGGGCGCTGTGCGCTGCGATATAATCTCCGCCAGAACTTAAACTTTGTCGCCGGACCAGGCTGATTTACTACAGGGAGCATTAAATAGTTTCCATTTGTATTATTGTTTATATGCTTCAGCCTTGGTTATTGATAAAAGTCAAGTCAGCAGGAATGATTTACCAACTGTCAATTCTTATATTTAAGGCACCAACGGCTCACTTTATGTAACTACGATTGAAATATTACGAGAGAAAAACTTTTACAACTACCGAAGAGAGGTTTAAGTGCCACTACCTAGGATGGTAGATCATCCCAGGTGAAACCAGGCCATAAGAAGCCCTGAAGTCTGGAGACCTTGTTTCTGGAGCGTGTAGAAGACAAGTAATTTCCATCATCGCCATACTAGATGTACAACGCCCAGGCAGGCCTTTGCGCAGGCTTCCTGCGCACCAGGCGAGCTTGGCGGAGCGGAGTAAAGGACTTAAATGCTAGGATTAACTTTTGTTTCTTTTTGTTTAAAAAGAAATGGTTTTGCTTCTTTTGCCAACAAAAGAAGAAAAAGAATTTCCTTTACGGATAGATGCAAACAATTTTATGACCTGAGTAGTATATTTATCAATCAATAATTCAAACATCGAGAGTCCGATTATGGAGCGCCTTATTTTAATCCTGACCATGGCTTTATATTTTGCCGCTCTGGTGCTGATCGGCCTGTTCAGCCGTCAGGAGAGTGATTCTGTGGGCGGTTATTACGCGGCCGGGAAAAAATTACGGTTCTGGATTGTCAGTTTCAGCACCAACGCCACCGGGGAGAGCAGCTGGCTCATTCTCGGGTTGACAGGCATGGGCTATGCAGTCGGCTTTCACGCATTATGGGTGGTATTGGGGGAAGTCCTGGGTGTGGCCTTGAGCTGGATCTACATGGCGCGGAGATTCAAAGTCTATACGGACAAGTATAACTCGATCACCGTGCCTGACTATCTGGAGGACCGTTTTGACGATTATGGTCATATTATCCGGATTGTTTCCTCGATAATACTGATCACCATGGTGACCAGCTATATCGCCGCACAGATCACCGCCACCGGCAAGGCGTTCAAATCCTTTTTACATATCGATTTTTTCACCGGAACGATTATCGGCCTGGGAATTATCCTGTTCTATACTGTGGTGGGCGGGCTTAAAGCAGTGGCCAGAGCCGATTTCATGCACGGCATGCTGATGCTTTCAGGCCTGATAGTTCTTCCGGTGGTGGCCATTGCGAACTGTGGCGGTTTTGAGAGCATGCTCTCGGTTATACGCTCGGTGGATCCGGATTTATTGAAACTCTCCGGCGCTTACGGTTTCAGCCTGGCCGGAATAATAAGCATTGCCAGCTTTATGGGAGTAGGGCTGGCTTTTATGGGCTCGCCCCAGTTATTTGTCCGCTTTATAGCGGCCAGGGATCAGAAAGAATTAATTTACGGCAAATACGTGGCGATCCCGTTTATTCTGATTGTCGATATTGGAGCAGTACTGACCGGGATGGCGGGAAGGGTTCTTTTCCCCGGGCTGGCAGACCAGGAATTGATTATGCCCACAATTTCCACGGAGCTGTTCACTGCTTTTATCACCGGAATTTTTATCGCCATAGTGCTGGCAGCCATCCTTTCTACCGCTGATTCCTTGCTGATCCTTCTTTCCTCTGCAGTAATCAGGGATGTTTACCAGAAAATCGTGAACCCGGCAGCGACCCAGGAGCGGCTTGTTTTCTGGGGCAAGCTGATGACTGTGATCGTGGGAGTTGCCGCTTTCTGGTTCTCATTGTCCGAGAGCAGATTGATATTCTGGTTCGTGCTGTTCGCCTGGTCCGGGATCGGCTGCGCTTTTTGCCCTGTGGTGATCCTTTCCCTGTTCTGGAAAAGGACGACCAAGGCCGGGGCAATTGCCGGCATGTGTGGCGGATTTCTGATTGCCATGATCTGGAGGATTTTCTTCTATTCTTCGACAAATCTGTACGAGATGGTTCCGGGTTTTTTCGGCGCGCTCATTATAATCGTGCTGGTCAGCTTGTTTACGCAGCCGCCTGAGAGAGCGGCGGAGGAACTCGGATACGTTTCAGGAACAGTCAGAGACTGCCGGATCGGATGAAAATTTAATCAGACGGAGGTTTGACATGCGCTTATCTTTCAGCTCATCCGGAACACAATGCCAGGTCCTCGTTTTCCTGCTCGTGCTTTCCGGCATATCTCAATCAGCCGGAATCGAGAAGCTGGACCCGGGTCTTGCCAGGGTGGATTCCAGTATCGCCTGGTACGATGTGCGGGACCTGGGAGTGGAGGGTAAGGGCTGGTCAGATACAGAGGATTACTACGACAGGCTGCCTGTCAGGGCCAGGCAGATCGTGCGGGATGAGGTATGGTCGCTCAGCAAGAACTCCTCCGGACTTTGCGTGAGGTTTCTCACCGATGCTGTCCGGATCGCGGCGGCCTGGGACGGCGGGGGAGGGATGCCCCACATGGCGGCCACAGGAGTGAGCGGGGTGGACCTTTATGTCAAGAAAGACGGCAAATGGCGCTTTCTCAGGGTGGGCAAACCGGACCAGGAAAGGACAGCCCGCATGCTGCACGACAACCTGCCTGGCGAACCGGCCGAGTACCTTCTCTATCTGCCCCTCTACAACCGGGTCACCAAAGTAGAGATCGGTATCCCGCCTGAAGCGATGATCGCGCGCGTGCCGTCGCCTGCCGGGAAACCGGTTGTCTTTTACGGCACCTCGATCACCCAGGGAGGGTGCGCCTCGCGCCCGGGAATGGCTTATCCCGCGATCCTGGGCCGCTGGCTGGACAGGGTGACAATCAACCTGGGATTTTCCGGCAACGGCCGCATGGAGCCTGAGGTCGCCGGGTTCCTGGCCGAGCTCGACCCGGCGGTGTACGTGATCGACTGCATTCCGAATGTGAGCGAGAAGATCGGCGAGCTCACCGGGCCCCTGGTGAAAATTATCCGCCAGAAACATCCGGAGACCTATATCCTGCTGGTCGAGGATGTCAGGCCGGGCGATGCCGAGGCCAACAATCAACTGGACCTGGCATACAGGCGTCTTCTGGCTGAAGGCGACCGGAACGTGTTTTTGCTCCAGGGAGAGGGCATGATCGGTGATGATCTCGAGGCCACAGTGGATACCAGGCACCCCACGGATTTAGGGTTCATACGCATGGCCGAGGGGTTCAAAGGCGCCCTGTCGGTTCTCCTCAAGCCGGCCGACCGGTAGAAATATGAATAAGATTTGACGGAGCCTGATACGAGGTTAATGGAACGGCAGAAACAAGATTGTGCAGGCGAACCGGATTTTATTCAAAACCGTGCACTGGTTACTATCAAGGGCAACCACCTGATATATTCCCGGTTAAAATAACACCCGAGGTCTCCAATGAGCGATATTTCCTTAACCCGCAGGAAATTTATCAAACAGTCCGCCGCAGCCGGACTGGCCCTTACCCTTTCAGGCCGGACAGCAAAAAGAGCAGGCGCGGCTGAAAAGGGAAAAGTCCGCCTCGGTTTTGTCGGGGTGGGAAACCGCGGCACCTACCTTCTGCGTACCGCCCTGGATCTTGAGGGAGTGGAAATCCCCGCTGTGTGTGATATCGATAAAGACCACCTTGAGCGGGCCCGGCGCCTGGTGGAAAAAAGCGGGGCCGGGAAACCGGAGGGTTACTCCCGCGGGCCGGAGGACTTTCGCAGGCTTGTCGAGCGCGAAGACCTCGATGCCGTGGTCACCGCCACACCCATGGAGTGGCACACGAGGGTGATGGTTGCAGCGATGGAAGCCGGAAAATACGGGGCTACAGAGGTGCCTGCCGCAATTACCGTGGATGAATGCTGGCAGCTTGTCGAAACCAGCGAGAGAACAGGCAGGCCCTGCATGATGCTCGAGAATTGCTGCTATTGGCGCAATGTGCTGATGATCCTCAATCTGGTCGAGAAGGGCATCCTGGGGGAGATTGTCCACTGCGAGACAGGCTACCAGCACGACTGCCGCTATGTCACTTTCGGGCCGGATGGCGGGCTGCTCTGGCGGGCCCAGCACGTGCTCAGCCGCAACGGGAACCTTTATCCCACCCATGCTATCGGCCCGGCAGCCTGGTGGATGAATATCAACCGCGGCGACCGGTTCGCCTACCTGGTCTCCATGAGCTCAAAGCCCGCCGGGCTGGGCAATTATATAGCAAAAAAATACGGCCCGGATCACCCCAATGCCTTGCGCGAATACGCCCTTGGAGCTGTCAACACCACCCTGATCCGCACAGAGCGCGGCCTGACGGTTACCCTTTATTACGATACCACTCTGCCCCGTCCCTACGACCTGATCTACCGCATCCAGGGCACAGAGGGTATCTACTCCGGCACATTGGAGAAGATCTATCTCGAGGATCGCAGCCCCGAGGAGCATACCTGGGAGGATACCGAATCTTATTACCGTGAGTTCGAGCACCCGATCTGGAAGGCCCTGGGCGAGACAGCCCGGAACTACGGCCACAGCGGAGGGGACTACATAGAGCTGCACCAGTTTATCCGGGCGGTGCGTGCGGGAACCCAGACCCCGATCGATGTCTATGATGCCGCCGCCTGGAGCGTGATCAGCCCGCTTACAGAACAGTCGGTGGCGCACAAGAGCCAGGCGGTGGATTTCCCGGATTTCACCCGCGGCAGGTGGAAAATTTCAAAAAAGATCGAGTTCCTGGGGATCTAACAAGTTCCAGCTTAGAGGTAATCGAAATATGAGACAAGAAAATCTTTTTTCTTCCCTGGTTCTGATGTTTCTGATTTGCTTGTTCGCTGGAGCCTGCAGCCGGAGGCCGGAACCGGAGGACGAGATTCAAGCCCTGCGCAGAAAGCATACTGAGTACCGGAACAGTCTAAGGCTTTTTCACCAGGAGTTTCCGGCCCGGGCCACTTTGCCTGAGGGCGGGTTTTACCTATTCGGCATGGGGCCGCGAATCAAGATGGTCTATCAGCACGGTGTCCTGAAAGAGGCGTTCAGCGGTAAAGCAATAAGAAAGTGGGATGTGGTTTCAGATGAAATAATCCCCTCTGAATACACTGTGCTGCTTGAGACATCAGACGGCCGGACTGTGGTGATCTCGGAAAACGAGACTGGAATCAGGATCAAGGAAGGCGATAGCCGGGTGACTGTCAGCAAAGGCAGGGTGTCGCTTCCCGATTTTCAGGGGAAAAGGTACGCTCCTGTCTTGCGCGTATTGCACCAGGAAATGCTGGTCAATATTTTTAACGGGTGCCCTTTGCCGAACTATTTTGTTTACAAAAAAGCCTGGTACCGTGATGGCGCAATGGTCTGCATGTGCCTCGAGAAAACCGGGAACCTGCATCTGGTCAAGGACTGGATTCTCGGGCTCAGCGAGCCTTACGACCGCAACAACGCCGGGAACGAGGAACCGGACAATCTGGGCCAGGCCCTGTATATGATTTCCCTGGTTTCTGACACCACACATCCTCTGGCAGCGAAAATATTAGCGGAGATACCCGAAATCCGGGTCGGGAATTTTATTGACGGGATTACCGATGGAAGCTTGCATCCGGTTTATGCGACCAAGTGGCTGAAATTCGGCCTGAAAAATCTGGGCCTTGCCGATCCGTACGAGATTCCCCGGATCGAGGATTCCTATTCCTCTCTGTTCTGGATGGATTACCGCCGGGATGGTCTGGAAGATACCTCAGGGAGCCGGCCGGACTTGCTCTATCCTTATCTCGGCTGGGCCAGAGCGCACTTTATTGGAGACAAGGGGGGAGGGATAGTCGGGAACCTGGAATATCCTCTCACCTGGGAAACTCAAGCATCTCAAGCTGATTATCAGGGGATGTCGCCGGTTTCGGAAAGTTATGTGGCAGCCAAAACAGCAGCGCCGCATACCTGGCACTCGGCGGAGATATTTCTCTACTTGCTCGATTTTTGACAGGCCTATGCCGGCAGATTAAGATTATTGATTTAATTGTGCGTTTCTTTTTCTATGGAATCCCCTTTTTCACCTGGAGGAACTGATGAAAAAAGGAATCACCCGCCGTAATTTTTTAAAGGCCTCTGTTGCGGCAGGGGTCGCCACATCTTTCGGCACAGCGGCCCTGTTCGGCAAAGACGACCGCAAGGTCAGGGTCGGCTTTGTCGGCGTGGGCAGCCAGGGCACCAACCTCCTGAGCACATCGCTGGCCATGGGAGATATCGATATTCCGGCAGTCTGCGATATCGACACCGAGCATCTGGAGCGGGCACAGCGCTTGGTTGAGCGCTCAGGCCAGCCTACGCCCGAGGGATACTCCAACGGTCCGGAGGATTACAAACGGATGTCCACCCGGGACGACCTGGATGCCATTATCACCGCCACGCCCTGGGAATTGCACGTGCCGGTGCTGGTGGACGCCATGAACAACGGCAAGTATGCCTGCACGGAAGTCCCTACGGCGTATACAATCGAGAGCTGCTGGGACCTGGTCAACACCTCGGAGCGCACTGGCATGCCCTGCATGATGCTCGAGAACCACTGCTACCAGAAAAACAACACGGCCGTGCTCCGGATGATCAGGGCCGGGCTGTTCGGCGAGCTACTCCACGGCGAATGCGGCTACCAACACGATGTGCGCTATGTGAAATTCGGCCCGGATGGGGAGCTCCTCTGGCGCGGGAAACATTCGGTGACCCGCAACGGCGACCTCTATCCGACCCACGGCCTGGGTCCGGTCGCCCACTGGATGGACATCAACCGCGGCGACTATTTCGACTACCTCACTTCTACAGCCACAAAATCGAGAGGGCTCAACCACTATATCGCTAAAAAGTTCGGGCCGGACCACCCGAACGCCAAGCGCCAGTACGCCCTCGGGGACATTGTCACCACTGTCATCCGCACTTTCAATGGGCTCACTATCACTATCAACCACGATACCCAGTCCGCCAGGCCTTATTCGAACATGATGAAGATCCAGGGGACCAAGGGCCTCTACAATGAATTGAACAGAAGCGTCTATTTCGAAGACCTGAGCCCCAAGGAACACACCTGGGAGCCGTTCGACAAGTACGAGGAACAATACGAACATCAGATGTGGAAAGACTGGGAGAAAATGGCTGCGGATTTCGGCCACGGCGGAACCGATTATCTGAAGCTGCGCTCTTTCTATGATGCGGTGAAAGCGAAAAAACCCACGCCGATCGATGTCTACGACTCAGTGGCCTGGAGCGTGGTCACCCCATTAAGCGAGCAGTCTGTCGCCGGGGGCAGCGTGCCGGTCAAGTTCCCGGACTTTACCCGCGGCAAGTGGAAAACGAACAAGCCCACTTTCGGCCTTTAGAAACTGAAAAGCAAACCGGAGCTTGAAAAACCTGATGAGACCTTTGAAAAAGTCCCAGTTAAAAGGATAATATTCGAGCGCACTAGGGGCGGTTGGAAAACCGCCCCTTCCTACAATAACCTATTGATCTTTAAAGCGTTATAAAAAGCAGGCAATGTTCCTTGAGTAAAATGATAAGATTTTTCAAAGGTTTCCTTTATCGTTGAACAGCGCCCCTCTATTGTTTATCGCTTTTTTTAGCGTCATTGCGCCACAGGTGAAGGTACCGGCAGCTGTCCCAGCAGATGCCGACAAGGTCCAGATCGCCGTCGGAGTCCAGGTCCACGGCCCTGGCGCCCAGGTGGTTTTCTTTCCCGTGCTCCTTATTATCGAGTGGGCCCGCAGTTTTTGACTTCCGGTTCCGGGGATTTGCCGAATCATTCGAGTGGCGAAATCCTGAATCCTTTTGCCGGGGTATACAACTGAAGCAATACGCACCAATACAAGAAATTCTTCTGTCCATCGATCCGTAGCTTTGGATGCTGCAGATAGTAATTGAAAGGTCCTTTCCTTTCGAGAATTTTCAGACTATCCACCCGGCCAGTGGATTGATAGATGTCCCTAAGCAACTGCCTGGTGATCGGGAACTCCGGACGATATTTCAGCGACCGCTCGAGATAACCGGTCGCCTTTTCTAGCTGGCCCTCCCTCCATGAAAGATGAAAAGCTACATAATATGCCTCTGTCTGGTAAGGATTCAGGGAAATCGATCTCTCGATGTTCTCAAAAGCTTCTATCCGGTGGTTGTGGATGTATGAAACATAGCCATTAGCCAAATGGAAAGTAGCCAGCTCGGGATTTCGAGAAAGCCCTGCTTTTATTGAATCGGCAGCCTCGTCAAAGCGCCCCTTCATTAGAAGGGAGCAGATACAAGTTTGCAATTCTTTCTGGTCCGGAAAGCGCAAATTTCTTAAGACCTTGACATTGGGTGGTTCTTTAATAAAGTATGCACTCCCTAAGGCGATAAGGCAAAACGCCGGGGGAAGGATTGCCGCCAGGCGTTTTCGGCTAAGAATCTTAGACTTGGGAGACAGAGAATTCGCGATAAGCACGATACCGCTGATAGCCATTGGCAGTCCGATACAGCAAAAATGGGTCAGGTAGCGGGTTTCTATCGAAAGATAGTAGTAGGGGATGTATATGAATATGAGCGGCAGGCAATACAGAGCTTCAAGGGTCCATTTTCCAATAGCGGCGCGAATGATCCCTGCTGCCACCAGAATCGAAGCGCCGGGAAACAGCGTACTGTCGAATATCTTTAGTAAGTTCGAAAATGAATGTAAAAATATGCCTGGCCAGTCCCCCACCGGATGCAAGTTCAACCAGTCCCAATAGCTCATCAGGGCGTAGACCCTGTGATCATCATAAAACACGACCCGGTTCTGCAGGAACTCGTAATAAAATCCGGCAATACCATAACGTAAGCCCATGGGGATAAGGTTGTACTTATGAATGTAATTCATTTGTGCCCAAAAAGCGCCCAAAGCGGTCAGCGCGCATAAACCGAGCACTGCTGCGAGCCTGAGTGAAAATTGCCTCCTTTTATAGTAAAAGATCATAAAAAGGGCTAAAGCATAAGGGACAAAAAAGTGCCCGCCTTCCCTGGATAAAACCAGCAACGCGGCTGTAATTGCGGCAGGGATGGCATAAAGCAGCGGCTTTTGCGGCAGGAGATAGCCCACAGCCAGGAATTGGACAGCCAGCATTGCGAAAAAACTATCCGTAAGACCATGGTTCGCATTTTCCAGACATGTCGGAAGAAACAGCAGCAAAGCCATGGAGGTCAGCGCCAGGATGGGACCTTCACGCTTCCAGGCAATAATACCGGCCATCATGACTGCCAGAACCATAGAGACTGCCCCGATCAGGTACTGGACAGCGGAGGTGACTCCGGTCAGGTGCCAGAACATTGCCACAACGAGAGGCAGCCCGGGCCAACGGTCCAGAAAAGGGTTCTCTGCGGGTGATTGACCTTCAAAATGGCATTTTGCTATCCAGAAGTATTCGAGGGCATCTGCCTTAGGAATGGGTGCCGCTTCATAACCGGCAAGCCCACGGCGCACATAGACCCAGAAACCCACGGCGAGAATCAGGAAAAATGCCGCCCGCCAGAATAGAAGCCAGCCGCTGGAAGGGGTACTATTTTTTTTGTCGGAATACATAGTCTCGTGGGTTGAAACTTGCATAAATGGGAACAGCTTTTGGCCAGTCCCCCAACTGTAATTAGAATTACATCAGCGCCTTAAAAATAATCCTGGCTGAAATAGTTATTACCATTATTGTTAACCAACAGCCCTCTATTGTTTATCGCTTTTTTTTGCGTCATTGCGCCACAGGTGAAGGTACTGGTAGCTGTCCCAGCAGATGCCGACAATATCCAGATCGCCGTCGGAGTCAAGGTCCGCGACCCTGGCGCCCAGGTGGTTCTCTTTCCCCTGATCGACCAGGTGGCCGGTGAATCTCCCCTGCCCGTTGTTCTCCCAGATAATCAGTCTCCTGGGGCCGCGGTGCTCCCCGGTAATGAGATCCAGGTCGCCGTCCGAGTCCATGTCTGCAATGTCCATGGCGTTGGTAGTGTATTGAACGGCTACGGTATGGCGGGGCCAGTTTCCGCCGGCGGGGTCCGCAGGCTGCTCGAACCAGTAGGTTTTCCACTGCGGAACCAGCTTCTGGGTCTCCTCTGTCACGGCAATGTCAAGCCTGCTGTCGCCGTTCAGGTCGGCCACCATGATGCGGTCCGGGAAAGAGCCGTCAGTCTTTCCAACATAGGATTTTTTCCAGGCTCCTGTGCCGTCCCCCGGGTTTTTCCACCAGGTGACAGGCCTGTCCTCTTGGCTTCGCACGTCAAAGCCGGCAATGTCGATCAGACCGTCGCTGTCCAGGTCGCCGGCCCCCATGCCGTAGCTGTTTCCGGCAATCAGAGTGCGCGGCCACCCGCCGGCTTCCGGGTTGTCCGGGATCTGGAAAAAGGAGATCCCGTCGCCGCCTTCGAGCAGGATCTCAGGCTTCCCGCCGGGGATAATCTGGGCGGTCATATAGCCCTGGCCGTTGCCGTGATCTGTGGGAGGCTGGGTGCCGATTTTTTTCGCTTTCCAGTTGTTCCCTTGCGTATCCAGGGCCTCGAGCCAATAGACATCCGGGCAGGCCTGGCCGATCACATCCCCCAGATTGTCACTGTCGATATCGGTGATAATCATCGCATCCACGTTCAGGCCGAAATCAACGCGAGTCCACGCCCCGGTTATCCCGCGGCCCGGGTTCCGGTAAAAATACCGTCCGGAAACAATGTCAGCGTACCCGTCACCGGTAAGATCGCCCAGCGCCAGGCCGAAATACCTCGACCATCCGGGTTCAGCCCAGTCGCCCCACCTGGCGCGGCTGTTGTCCACCTCGATATAGCGCCACCTGGCAAGGGACAAGTCCCGCGCGGTTTTGGTTCCATTGATCCACAACTCGAGCGGCCCGCTGTCGTAATTGCGCAGGCCGACAATATCGATATCGCCGTCATTATCGATATCGCCCAGGCTGGCGCTGTAATTTCCCCTGGTGCTCAGGACCTGCTTTTTCCAGGCCAGAGAGGTGCCGTCGTTGATAAAAACGGCCAGCTCATCCGGATCGTCTCCTTTTAACATCTCTCCGGCCAGGACATCGATATCGCCGTCGCAGTCGAAATCCGCGGCCCGGAGATTATGCACGTAATCCATCCCCCCGGCAATGACATGTTCCACCCAGGGGCCGCTCCCGGGGTCCTCGGCCTCATACCAGGACACAGGATACCCCGGCTTCTCGGAATGGGAAAGCAGGACATCCATCCTGCCATCCTGATTGAGGTCGATCACACAGACCTTACAGTTATTATCCATCCAGGATGGCTCTTTCTGGGTCCACCATTTTGAATCGACATTATGCTCGAGGTACTCCCCTGTCCTTGCACTGTCCGGGGTTTCCAGCCAGAAACCGTTCAACACGATATCAGGGTCGCCGTCCGAGTCGAGGTCTGCCACATCCCCGCCTTCATGGTCGTGGATTCCGATCTCCTTTTTAGTCCAGCTATCCGGGGTGTCCTGGAACCAGATCTGGACCCTCCTGTTTTCGCGTGTGGCGAGATCCATTTTACCGTCCCTGTCGAAATCAGCGGCATGGATCTCTTTGACGTATTCATTCTCCCCGATATCATGGCGCTGCCAGGGCCCGGCTGGGTCTCCTCCAGGCAGCGGGTTTTCGAACCAGCAGGTAACGCCTTTAATGTCCGAATTGGGTTCTCCGATTCTGCCGACTATGTCCAGGTCCCCGTCTCCATCGATATCCGCTAATTCCATGTCACAGGAGCGGTAAGCCTTATAGTCGCTGTATGACGCCATATCGGCGATAAGATAGCGGGTCCAGCCGGGAGATTTGTACCAGACCAGAAAGCCGGAATCCTCGGGATTATGGGCCACGACAATATCATTCAAGCCGTCCCTGTCAATGTCGCTGACTTCCCTGTGCCCGAAAATAGTGTCCAATATTGCATACTCGAATGGGATATCGGCGCTCTTTTTGACAGCCGCTTCCCCCTCTTTTTTTTCCGTTAACGGTGACTGGGCGCATCCCAGAATAATAATTCCCGGTAGAAAAAGGCAAAATGGAGCGATCTTGAGAAAGAGATTCTCAAGGCGATGTTTTTTCGGGCTTGAAAAATATTTCATTTTTTGCTCCTCCTTCTGCCAACCTGAGCCTTTTATAAAAAGCGGTGATTTAAATACGGTTTTGAATATATTATTGGCGGTAAAAAAAGCGAAAACCTTTTTTGAGGACTATGTTTTCCGGGAAACACCGTCAGGTGTTATTGCCCTTGAAGACCGATTGTTTACGTCCGAAACTGATAGAAAAAGAGGAACGAAAGATAAGGGAGGTAATCTAAAGATGATAAAAACCGAGTCACTGGACCTTGAAAACCTGGACAGGCATTTAGCTGAGGCATTCGGGATCATTGCCGGCCATATAAAGAACATCTCACGCGAGCCGGTGGTGCCCCAAATCGCCAGAGAAGAGCTCTACAACCTGATTGCGCACGAGCTGCCGCTGGAAGGAGTCGGCGTAGGCCGGATGATCGATGAGGTCAGGAAAAACATCCTGCCTTACTGCACCCTGATCGGCCATCCGAGGTTCCTGCCCTGGATTCTGACCAGTCCTTCCCCGGCCGGGACAATCGGGGAGATTCTGAATATCGGCTTAAACCAGGTACCTGCGCTGTACAAAGGGGGGCCTGCGGCAACGGTTCTCGAGGAGATTGTGGTCAAATGGTTCGGTGAATTGTTCGGCTATCCTGAAAATCACGGGGGAATACTGGTCAGCGGCGGGACGATGGCGAATCTGACTGCCCTGGCGGTGGCCCGGGAGGTCCACATCCCGCAGGCGATGAAAAAGGGCCTCCAGCGGGTGGAAAAACCGCTCACCCTCTATGTTTCCGATCAGGGGCATGTTTCGGTCGAGAGGTCGGCCGGGATGCTGGGCATCGGCAGCGAATATGTGAGAAAAATTGGGACAGATTCCGAATTCAAAATGCGGGTGGACTGCCTGGGCGAGCAGTTGGAAAAAGATCGGCAAGCGGGATTCGACCCGTTTTGCGTGGTGGCCCAGGCAGGCGCTGTAAATACGGGTTCTGTCGACCCGATTGCGGAAATGGCGGATATTTGCGCTGAGAATAATATATGGCTGCATGTCGACGCTTCCTATGGCGGAGGGGTAATCCTTACCTCCCAGGGCATGTCTATACTGGAAGGGATTGAACGGGCGGATTCTATCGCCACAGACCCGCACAAGTGGTTTTTTATCCCGGTCGAAGCCGGCCTTACCCTGGTGAAAAACCGGCGGCAACTGTACGATACTTTCAAGTGCGAAGCAGGATATCTGGGTCAGGAGACCTCAAAGGATTATATGAATTTCGGGTTTCAACTGACCCGCTCATCCCGCGCATTGAAAATCTGGTTTGCCTTCAGAGCGTACGGCCTGCACAGGATTTCCCGCATTGTAGAGCAGAATTTGGCCCTGGCGCAGGAATTCCGGAAAAAACTCGGGAGACAAAAGGTCTGGGAGCTTGCCGCTCCGGTGGAGCTCTCGATAGTCTGTTTCAGATATGTGCCTGGTCTGTCCTGGAGCGATCAGGAGCTGGATTCCCTTCAATACCGGATACTGGCTGAGCTGGAGGCGGGCGGGAAGGCTTTCATTACTCCTGCGGTTCTGAATGGTCGTGTTGTGATGCGAATTTGTTTTGCCAACCACCGGACAACTGCGCGGGATCTGGATATTATTCTGGAATTGCTTCAGGAGATCGGGGAAAGGATTGCCGCTTCACAATCCGCCTGAGATTGGATTTCCAGGGGGCGGGGATTTTTAAGCCGCTAAGCCTGGAGGCTATAATTTTCACCGATCTGCCGGCAGGCTGATAAAACCGTGAGTTTGTTTTTTAGAAACAGAATATAAATAAAAACCGATTTTCAGCTTATAACTTGCCCATTCTTTCTTGTTTTGTTATATTTTGCTTTTCTTTTTTCGCTTCCTGGCGGCTTCTAAAAAGGGGTGGCAGAAAAAATACGGGGCTGTCAGGTAGTAACACACAGCAGCCATAGCTAGAGGGACTGTCAGGCAATTCAATAAAATTACCGGCCCGCAGGCGGTTTTTCCTGAAA
This sequence comes from archaeon, assembly GCA_035528795.1. Lineage (GTDB taxonomy): Bacteria > Gemmatimonadota > Glassbacteria > GWA2-58-10 > GWA2-58-10 > DATKXY01. The sequence continues at coordinate 25,174 of DATKXY010000044.1, forward strand.
CGCTGTCGGGGGCAAAAGGAGCAAGCTGTAATGGGCAAGAAAAGAATCACAAAGAAGAAGCTCAAGGAAGACGCTTTTGTATCCGCTTCCTTTGAGGTAGGCCACTACGTTCAGGAAAACCTCACCCGCATTATCATGGGAACGGTTGGGATTTTCGCCCTGATCGGGATGGTCTGGCTGTTTATCAATTACCACCGGGGGAGGGCAGAAGAGGCGGCAGTCGCCATGTACAAGGCTGAAAACCTGTACTTGAACGGGCAGTACGCATTGGCTGCGGCTGATTTCGAAAAGATAGTCGAGGATTTCTCGGGTTCGGAAGAAGCTAGGAAGGCGGCCTTCTTTGCCGGTGACGCCTACTATAAGGCAGGTCAATACGACCAGGCCCTCGCCCGCTTCGAGAACTGCCGTAATGAACTTGCGGAGGATGATCCGCTGATGGTCAACTGCATCGCGGGTCTGGCCTCCACATACGAGCAAATGGGAAACCTGGATCAGGCAATAGAACTCTATAAAGAAGCCGTCCGGCATGCCAGCTACGATTACCAGAAACTGGAGATCAACGGCAGCCTGAGCCGGGCGCTGGCCGCTGCTGGGAGAAACGGGGAGGCTGCGGAAATACTGGACCGGATAATCAAAGACTATCCGGACAACCCGCTTACAAGCTCATTTATCGAGCTGCAGGCAGAGCTGCAGGCCAAGGCCAAATCACCGGGCGCTTGAATTCGGGGAAAGGTTCAGTCAGGAACGACATTTTCTATTTTATTAACCGGCTGTTATAAGAAGGGCAGACTGCTTGTGTCTGCCCTCTGTTTTAGGGTGCGCTCCAGGAGTATCAGTAGATTTAAAAAGCTGTTTTTCGAAAATGAATAAAAAGGCAGGGAGTACGTTTTTCCCCCTGCCTTTTCCCTTTTAGTTTGCCTGCTGGTTTACTAATCTGCCAGAGCCTGGCGCGCCTGCCCGAGCTGCGCCCTTACAGCCTCAGGAGCCGTGCCGCCCGCAGCTTTGCGCGCCTTGAGCGAACTCTTGAAATCGAGAACCTTTTTTACATCCGGCCCGAAAAGCCCTGATTCCGCCTGATATATTTCCAGGGGCAGCTCCCTGAGAGTTTCTTTCCTCTCTTCGCACTCGCGCACCAGGCGGCCCACCACCTCGTGAGCCCTCCTGAAAGGCAGCCCCTTTTGCACTAGGTAATCAGCCAGGTCCGTGGCCAGGAGGAAATCATCCAGGGCCTCGGCCATGGCCTGGGGTTTAAAGCGGGCCGTCGACACTACCCCGGTTGTCACTTTCAGCGAGCTTACCAGGGTATCGAAGCAGTCGAAAAGGGGTTCCTTGTCCTCCTGGAGGTCCTTGTTGTAGGTTGAAGGAAGCCCCTTGAGAGTGGTCAACAGCCCGGTGAGACGGCCGATCACGCGGCCCGTTTTGCCGCGGACAAGCTCCAGGGCGTCCGGGTTCTTTTTCTGCGGCATCAGGCTGCTGCCGGTGGTGAAAGAGTCGCTCAGCTCCACATAGCGGAACCCAGCGCTGGAGAAAACAATCAGGTCCTCAGCGAGCCGGGAGAGATGGACCATGCATAAAGCGGCTGTGGAGAGAAACTCGGCCACGAAATCCCGGTCGCTCACGGCATCCATACTGTTGGGACTCACTCCGGCGAACCCTAGCCGCCGGGCCAGATACTCGCGGTCAATGCCCAGGGCATGGCCTGCCAGGGCGCCCGAGCCGAGCGGCAGCAAGTCGGCACGCTTTAAGAGGTCCAAGAAACGGCTGCGGTCGCGCTCGAACATCCAGAAAAAGGAAAGCAGGTAGTGGGCGAGGCTCACCACCTGGGCCTGCTGCAAATGGGTCAAGCCCGGCATCAGGGTCTCGAGATGCGGGCCGGCCTGAGTGATCAAAGCGTTTTCAATTCCTTTCAAAGCCTCAAGAGCCTCGCCAACCGCACTCTTGAGCCAGAGGCGCAGGTCAGTGGCCACCTGGTCGTTGCGGCTGCGGCCGGTGTGGAGTTTTCCCCCTACAGGCCCCACAAGCTCGGTGAGCCTGCGCTCGACCGCCATGTGGATATCCTCATCCTCCTTGCGCCAGGGGAATTTTTCACTCTTTATCTCTTTTGCCACGCGGTCGAGCCCCTCGAGGAGCGCGCCCGACTCCTCTGGCGTGATTATCCCGGCCAGGGCCAGCGCCTCGGCGTAAGCTTTGCTGCCCTCGATATCCTCGCGCCACAGACGGAGGTCGAAACCGATCGAAGCGTTGAACTCCTCCATCAGCCTGTCAGTGGACCCCGTGAACCTGCCGCCCCAGGCTTTTTGGCCTTTCTTTGCCATTTTTGTCCTTTGTTTCACTATTTATTAAAATTGCGCCGCTGGCTCGGGCGAGCCCCCTCGCGGTCCAGGATCGCCTCCACAGTCAGAGGCAGGCCGAAAATGTTGATAAACCCCTCGGCATCGTGCTGATTGTAGACATCTTCCTGGCCGAAAGTGGCGTATTCCTCGCGGTAGAGCGAATGCGGGCTTTTGCGGCCTGCGGCGATAATATTGCCCTTGTAAAGCTTGAGCCGGACAGTGCCGGTGACAAAGCGCATGGCGGTCTCCAGATAAGCATCAAGCTGCTCCCTGAGAGAGGTGAACCACTGGCCGTTGTAAGTCAGGTCAGCGTATTTCTGGGCCACCAGGTCCTTCCAGCGCATGGTTTCCTTGTCCAGGGTGATCGATTCGAGATCCCGCAGGGCGAAGACCAGGATCGAGCCGCCGGGGGTTTCATACACGCCCCGGCTCTTCATGCCCACCAGGCGGTTTTCCACCATGTCCACCCGGCCGATGCCATTGGCCCCGCCCAGATCGTTGAGCTGCTCCACCAGCTCGACCGGAGCCAACCGTTTACCGTCTACTGCAACCGGCACACCCTTTTCGAACTCGAGCTCGACATAAGCCGGCCTGTCCGGGGCCGCTTCAGGGGAGACTGTCAGAGAGTACATATCTTCCTCAGGCTCGTTCCAGGGGTTTTCGAGCCTGCCGCCCTCGTGGCTCAGGTGCCAGAGGTTTTCATCCATGGAGTAGATTTTAGCCTTGGTGGCCTCGACCGGCACATTGTGAGCCGCTGCGTAGTCGATTGCATCCTCGCGGCTTCTGATACTCCATTCGCGCCAGGGAGCGATGATTTTGAGATTGGGATTCAAGGCTTTCACAGTCAGCTCGAAGCGCACCTGGTCGTTACCCTTACCTGTGGCCCCATGGCTCACGGCATCGGCGCCCTCCGATTCAGCCACTGCCACCAGGTACTTGGCAATCAGCGGGCGGGCCATGGAGGTGCCGAGCAGGTAATTGCGCTCGTATACCGCCCCGCTGCGCAGGACCCGGAAAATGTAATCAGTGACAAATTCCTGGCGCAGGTCTTTCACGAAACACTTGCTTGCGCCGCTGTTGAGAGCTTTTTCTTCAAGACCGCTCAAATCCTCCCGCTGGCCGATATTGGCGCTGAAAGCGATCACTTCGCAGCCCTCGTAGTTCTCCCTGAGCCAGGGGATAATCACCGAGGTGTCCAATCCACCGGAATATGCCAGAACGACTTTGCTAACCTTCTTTTTCATTAACCACGCTCCGGAAAAATTTACGAATGTTGCACATTCTTATCTTGTTATTATTGTAGCAGTTGTCTGCTGTCCTTGAATGTATTTTTCAAGACCCTCAAGGTCGGTGATTAAAACTTTCTGCACGCAATGCTTCAAGGCCTCTATCCCGGAACGCACCTTGGGGATCATCCCGCCGCCGATTACGCCTGAGGCGATTAGCTGCTCAGCCATCTCGCTTTTAAGCTGGGTGAACTGGTACACTTCGTCATATATGCAGGGCACATCGCTCAGGAATACCAGCTCGGGGGCGCGCAGGGCAATGGCCAAAGCACTTGCCACGTGGTCGGCGTTGATATTGTAAACCTTGCCTTTGGCGCCCTGGCTCACTGGTGAAATAACCGGGACCAGTCCAAGCTCAAGCAGCTTGTACAGGAAAGGGGTATTGATACGCTCCGGCTCGCCCACATGGCCCAGATCGACCGCTGCGTTGAGCTTGACTGCGCGCACCAGCGCCAGATCGCGCCCCGAAAGGCCGAGCGCCTTGACTCCCACTCCCACCAGCGAGCCCACGATACGCTTGTTGACCAGGCCCGAGAGCACCATCTCCACCACCTCTATCGCCGCGTCATCAGTAATGCGCAGGCCTTCGTGAAAGCCGGTCTCGATTCCCAGTTTCTGGAGCAGCCTCCCGATATCCTTGCCTCCGCCGTGCACGATCACAAGCCGCCTGTCTATGGTGGTGACAAGCTTGGCAAAAGAAGCCAGATAGTCAGGCTTGTCCACCTCTCCGCCGCCCACCTTGAGCAGCATTGTTGTCTTGGCATTCATTTTCAGATCCTTGGGCTTGACGCGGCAAGCCCTGTGGTTTCGTCAAGGCCGAAAAGAATATTGAAATTCTGCACTGCCTGACCCGCCCCTCCCTTAATCAGGTTGTCGATAGCCGCTGTGATCACGGTAAACGAGGTGTGCGCAGCCTCGTGTACACCGATAACACAGGCATTGCTGCGCTCTACATAGCCGAGCTGAGCCGGCTTGCCTCTCTCGAGCACTCTGACAAACGGTTCGCTGCGGTAAGCTTTCTCGTAAATAGAGCGAATCTCTTCCGCAGTCTCTCTAGTGTCCTTGCCGGGCTTGACCGCGGCAGATATATAAATGGTGAAGAGAATCCCGCGTGACAGAGGCGCAAGCTGTGGGGTGAAAACAACCTTCACCTCTCTTCCGGCAAGGCGGGTGAGGATTCCTTCCATTTCTCCCACATGGCGGTGGACCCGCCCGATCTTGTAGGGGATCAGATTCTCGTTCACCTCGACAAATTGTGTTGTCAAATCCGATTTTCTACCGGCTCCGCTGATACCGGTTTTGGCATCCACTATCACCTCATCGAGGGCGAGGAGCCCGGCCCGGACTGCCGGAGCCAGGGCCAGCAGGGTGCCGGTAGGATAGCAGCCCGGGTTGCCGACAATGTCGCAGGCTTTGATTTCATCCCGGAAAAGCTCGCACAAACCATAGGCGCTCTTCCCGAGAAGCTCCGGCGCCAGGTGTTCCACATCGTACCACCGCTGGTAATCCGCGGGGCTAGTGAAACGGAAATCAGCGCTCAGATCGATCACTTTGAGCCCGGTACGGTAAACTTTAGCAATCAGCTCCATAGCGGTGGTATGCGGAAGACAGGTAAAGATCGCCTCCACGCTCGAGGGATCCGCATCCCCGCTTGCGACCAGGCGCTTTTCGATCCCACAGGGGAAAACCTCTGAAAGAGCCTGGCCCTGATAGGTTTCAGAGGTCATAAAGGCCAGCTCGACCTGCGGGTGACCGAGAAGTATCTTGACCAGCTCATAGCCCGTATACCCTGTGGCCCCGTAAATACCTACTTTTATCATAGATCTGCCGCCTGTCAATATTTTTTATCGTTAGTCAGGGA
>DATKXY010000045.1:0-4626 GCA_035528795.1 archaeon
GAAATACTTGAAAAATGAAGAGAACTTTGCGAATATTTATCCATGGCAGTGATCTCCTTAAGTTTTGGATGGTAATTAATGTAACTATAATATAATCCAAAACCTTAGAGATTTCACTGCCTTTTTTATGAATAATTCGGGCTAAATGAAATCGATTGGGTATTAAATGGAAATAAGTTGAAATCCATTTTATATTGTGTATTTTGTAGTTCACTCCACGCATACTATCACCTTAAGCATGTCCGCAGGTTCGCGGTCAACCAGCTTGAAGGTGGAGGCCGCATTGGCCAAGTAGTATTCTGCGCACGACTTCTCGCCTGGCTATCCTAAAACAATATTCTATTCGGGAGAATCCTATGCAATCCAAACTATATTATTCCCAAATAGTTAAGATGTGTTTTTTGTTATTTATTAGTTGTGTTTTTAGTTTTTCTTGTGGTGGAGCTAAATTCAAGGGTTATTCGATTAATAAAAAATTGTTGGATATGCAATGTCAGATATTCGTTCAAGACTTGGGGAGCCAAATGGGGAAAAAACAATCGAGGGTAGAACTGTGTGGGTTTATTGGTACATTGAAGCGAACGATCCTTTCTGGGCTGATATGCGTGCTTTAGCGGGCGCTATGATTAACTCACCAAGGCAAGCCGATAGAAAAATGGCAAATGTAATAAGAATCGGTGATGTCTTAATTCCTGAACCTGAAGAGAAAATGACAGTTGAATAACAAAGAGCAGTCTGCCATGCCTGACAAGGTCAAATTATCGGACATAATAGATTATATGCAAATGCAGAATGAAGAAGTGAGTTCCTATTTGAATAAAGAAACAGGTGAGCTGATTACTCTCAGTAATGAGGTATTCGAGGCGGCGGAAGAGGATCAGCCGCTGGAGAATTTCCAAGACTGGCAGCAGGAGGAAATAAAAACAGCGGCTGAGATAATGGAGACCGATAAGTATGTCCAACTGCCCAGCAGCTTCGAGATCCACGAGTACAAGATCATGGAAAGATTCTGCTTTTCAATCGCGGATCAGGAAGTCAGCGAGAGGTTATGCAGTGCGATAAGAGGCAGCGGCGCATTCAGAAGATTCAAGGATAATATCTTGAGGCTTGACCTGGAAGATGAATGGTACAAGTTTCGGGATGAGGAATATAAAGAAATAGCCATTGATTGGTGCAGGGAAAACGGGGTAGAATTTGTGGATCAATAATGTCCGGCAAGCTCAGGCCACCGCATAAAAACAATGCTCCAGGATTGAGCAATCACGCCGACTGTCTGAAAACCTGTTATTTAAGAGATTATCCCTTCCTATGGTTATATGATACTATTTCAACAGCACCATTTTTCTCACAGCCACAAAGCTTCCTGCCTGCATGCGGTAGAGATATGTACCGCTCGGTAGTTTTCGCCCTGCCTCATCAGTACCGTCCCAGAATATTGTATGCGTCCCGGGCTCCCGGATCCCTTCCACAAGCGTCTTCACCGGGCGTCCCCGGATATCGAACACCTTGATCGAGACATGCCCTCCACCAGATCCATCAGGCACGGTGAAACTGATCGTGGTGGCCGGGTTAAAGGGATTCGGCCGGTTCTGGGAAAGAGAATAGGCTCTGGGGAGCGCCGATTGACCGCTGATCTCGTAAAGGGCCCTGCGCAGAGATTGTTCCTGTTCCGGTGAGGCGCCCATCAGGCCGATTATCCGCTCCAGGTACTCGGTCTCGGCCTGATTCAGTGTCAGAGGCCGGAAGCGGTAGGAATCATCAGAGGCAGAGGCAAGCGCCGGCGCTTCAATAGAACAGTTGCCGCTCATAATATCAATAAGCAGGGCCAAAGCATCTCCTAGAGTGAAATTGCCGTCACCGTTCCAGTCCAGACGGGGATCAGCGGGATTGTTCCGCATTAGAATCAGAAACGCGATCACATCCGTGATACTCGCCCGGCCGTCGCCGGTAAAATCACAGCTTTTTACCCCGGGCTGTGCTCTTTCGTTCACGGTTACGCTGAATTCAAGCGTATCCGACAGCCCGAAAAGGTCTTTTCCAATGAGGACAAAACGGTAGTTTCCCTGCTGGCCGCTTTCCGGTGCGAAGATAAAAATGGAATCGCGTAGAAGTACATTTCCCGGGGAATACTGCTGATAACTGGTTCCATCAGCCGAGTACCAGGAAGAAAAGGTAACCTTCACAATATCGCAAGGATCAGGATCTTCGGTAATTATCTTAACGGACAGGACATCTCTATCATAAATGATGTATTTGTCCAGGCCTTTTTCTGCAAGGATAGTGGGAGGCAGGTCAGACAGGGGCAATTCGGAGAGCATCAGGCTGTTTGCCTGCAGCACCTGCCGGGTTACCAGATTCTGGACGAATGCCGTAATTTCACAATTGTCAGTTTTCCAGGATCGGTCCATGATGAATTCATTTTCAAAGAGGAGAGAATCACCGGGCTTGATAGTGAATGGAGTTCCACTTTCACCGGTAATCATCAGACGCATGGACTGATTGAAGATTTTCTGCCCATTGGTTGGATTATAGGGCGGAACCAATTTCGCTGGATCGATATTGCTCTCGGTAAGAACCAGAAAATAATTGTATACACAGGGGACGACCTGCAGGGAGGCTTTGACAGTCGCTTTTATTTTTGTGACTCCGTTACAGTCAGGAGAGCTGCCCTGGATATCCAGAAACAAGGTAGTCGAATCTTTGGCTGCTTCAAGAACCTTGATTGGGTTGAGATACTCGGGATTAATTTCCTCAACCCCGTTTAGATACAGGACAGGGTAATAGAGAAAGCGGTAATATTTTATTCGTATTTGTGGATATGGGAGATTGGCATTATTTATGTGGTAGCGAATAATGACAAAGTTGTTGAATGAAGCCAGGTCAGGGAGCAGTACTTCATCGAGGTACTTGTTCGCATAAAAACAGGCAGGGCAATCTGCGGATGTGAACAACTCAGCGAGGACTTTCTGGCGTGGGAAAAGCAGCACATTATTCGAGAGGGCTTGGCTTGATAACAGCACCAGGGCAAAAAGAGAGATCAGGACGGACTTTTTCATTTATAAAACCGACAGATCGATTATAAGGTGTTTGGATACCAAGACAGAACAATTTTACCTGGATTATTCACTGGTTTTCAGGTATTCTCTGTTCTCAGAATTACGGGTGACACGGATGTTGTACGGATGACACGATTCCCCACCCCACGCCAGGATAGCAATTAATGTGTGGGGAGAGGCCATCCGTGAAATTTTTTGTTAAATGAATTTTGAAGGTATTAATATAACCTTATTTTGAGGCCCCGGGTTACGGAAAACGGCGGTTTGATTGCTTTTTAAATCATGAAAGTTAGCAATCACCGGATATCCTGCCTTTATACAGGGTGGTGCCAATAGACTATCAAGGGGCTTTAAAAAAACATGGACAGCTCCGCCCTGAGTCCCTTGAACCCCGGCACGTACCTGCAAAGCCCGTTCGAGCAGACCATGCCCGCCCGCTGCTTGCCGTAGGACAGATCGAGCGTTCCCCATTTGCGAAGTCTGAGGCTGGTGGCCAAAAGCGGCCAGCATTGGGTCTTATCCAGCTCGTTTTCCTCTCCGGTGAACTCGCTGCTGAGAGTGACACTGAACACAGGGGCCCAGCTCAGGCTCAAGGCGATATAGTTGTTCCAGTAGGTTTGCCCGAGCAGCGCCAGGGGGAATGTTTTATCCCGCACATGCTGGGTTTCGAGATTCAGGACAGTGCTGAAGCGTCTGGACCAGCGCAGCCGCGCCTCCACAGGAAAAGTCCAGATATATGTGTGGTCCCCATACCTGCCGCGGACATAATAATCGGTGATTTTTCTGAAACCCGCTCCCCCGTTCAGTTGGAACCTCTGACCCTTCCGCCACCGCAGCTCGATAAAAGAGTCATAGGTCGGATTATAGGCTGTACCTAAATGCGGGGCCAGAGGAAAGCCGCCCCTGTGCCTTTCGGAGTCCCGGCCGCCCGGGACCGGCAGCAGAATGTCAGCCATGGAGTTTACGCTGGCGGAGGCCTGAAGGGCCAGGGAACCGGTAGGCTGAGCGTTGAACTCGAGCTCGAAGCCGACCTCATTGTTCGGGTCCGGAGTAAGAGGGAACCTTTTCAGCAGGAAGTAGATATGTTCCTTGATCACAGTCGGCGGGTTCTGATAGGGCAGGACACTGGCCGGGTCCAATGCTGAGGAGACCATTGATCCGAAGTCCCTGGCCAGGTTGTACTGATAATTCTTGTATTGGAGGCTGAAACCGTAACCCTTTTCCGAGTAGCCCAGACTCCAATATAGCCCCTTGCCGGTGACATCGCGCTCCAGACTTAGCATGCGGATCGGCAACTGGTAAAAGTCATCCGCCTGGGGAGAGAGACGGTTATACCCGGTGTGTTTGCTGGAAAATTCCAGGAAAAATTCCCACTGCCGGGCTGTCAGCCCCAGGAACGCCCCCCCGATCCAGGTCGGTATGTCAGCCTCCAGCTCCACGTGGTCTGCGCTCTTGTGGTCTTTCCGGTTTGTCAGGCGGTCGTGAAGCGCGTTCAGGCCCAGGGTAACTCCATCCGCCGGCTCATACTCGATATTGAGCGCAGCGAGCACGTGGCGGTCGATGACCAGGG
>DATKXY010000046.1:0-69144 GCA_035528795.1 archaeon
CAGTTACTGGCCCGAAATGAGACAGTCAGCGGACGACAGGTACTGGGGCAACTTTTTCTTCCCGGAGACACCCTTTTTCATAGAACGGGGGAAGTGGTACTGTTTCGAGATAATGGTCAAAGCCAATGATCCGGGGAAGAAAAACGGGGAGCAGGCGCTCTGGGTCGATGGGGAAAAAATCATGCAGTTCGACGGATTCCGCTGGCGGGACGTCGATACTCTTAAACTGAACTTTATCAGCCTGGGGCTTTATATTGGATACTGCGAGCACGACTGCACATATTGGATTGATGACCTGGTTGTTGGCACCAACTACGTGGGACCGATTCCAATAAGGAAATAAGAGTCGCCAAACCAAGATCAATAATTTTTCATCTTCGCTCTCATTCCATAACTGAGACTGCACATGGAAACGAGCATTCTTTAAAATTCGAAAAGAGGTGCACTTATGAATCCCAGACTGTATGCCGTGCGAAAAGTACGCTCTATTCGTCTGCTTGCTATCGCACTGATTTTTATTGTATCAGTCACTACCAGGCGGGCGGTGGCTCTCGAACCTGGTGCTGAAACTTTTGTGGCTGGTTGCGCGCAGATTTTTTTTGGCGCCGATGTGCAGAAGAATCTGGAGAAAATTTTACAGTTCATCCAGCGCGCGGACAGCCTGGGAGTGGATGTGCTGGTGTTTCCCGAAACCGCCCTTTCCGGCTATGCTTCCATTGATTTCAGAGACACCCCTTTCCCCTCCAAGGAAGTTCTTGATGAGGCCCTTGAAAGGGTGAAGGAGGCCGCCCGAGATACCGGGATGTGGGTCATTATTGGAACATCCACTGAGAATCAGAATGGTTTGTACAATGTGTTGCACCTGATCGATGAGCGAGGAGAGATAAGGGCCTCCTATGCCAAGACCCATCTTACCACGGACGACGATGGTATTTATCAACCCGGCAATAACATTAGGGCCTATAGCGTTGATGGCTTGGATTTCGGTATGCAGATCTGTTTCGACCTCCGTTTCCCGGAACCCTGGCGCATGCTGGCCCTGCAGGGTGCAAGAGTGATATTCCATAGTTCATACGCGGCGGGCGGCAGCTCTTGGAAAATTCCGGTGATGGAGGGCCATCTGCGCAGCAGGGCTGCTGAAAACGGTGTCTGGGTGATTTCCTGCAACAAGGCCGGGCCGGTTCAGATGCAAAAGAGCTTCATCATAGACCCTAATGGCCTGGTGGTCGCAGAAAGCAACCAGGACAACGAAGAGCTGATCACTGGTGTGGTTGACCTGAGAGTAATAAACCGGATCACGACTTTCGACCGACGCCGCACCGACATATACAGCCTAAGCCCGGAGGATGGCACAAGTAAATGAACAGGGCAAAACGCAAGGCAGGAACTCTGACTCTTAATAGCACCAAATCGTAGATTGTGGCGGATTTTGCCTGAGGAAGGTGAATACTCAATAGTTGAAATGGACCTGCCTGGAAATTTGTTTGCGGCACGCCGGGTGAAGCTTTAACTACTTAATCTATAGTTAATAAGTTAGCAAGGACTATATCGGTGCGTATAAACCCAGCTGTAATTAATTCAATTTGAAATAGTATATTTGTTAACTTGTCAATGAAACATGTCTTAACACAGGACTCAATAATGAATAAATTTATTTTATGCGCTGTTCTCTGCTTGTGTGCGATTGGCATCCTCCCGCCACTACAGGCTCAAAACGAGAATTTCGAGGCCCTTCAATCTCACTTTGAGCGCGTGGTTACCGCCCGCTTCGATACGCTTTTCAACCGGATCGACAATGTCGGACAATGGGAAGCTCGTAAAGAGCAGACGAGGCAGGCTCTCTACCGGATGCTGTGGCATGATCGCCGCTGGCCCGAAAGCCCGCCCGGCGTCAGGATCACCCACATAGTCAAGAAACCGGATTACATGGTGGAATGCCTGGTCCTGGAAACCTCACCCGGCCTCTACGCGACCGCAAACCTTTACCTGCCCCGGAATGACCGGAAACCGTTTCCCGTCATTCTCTACCAGTGCGGTCACGCCAACAAGAGGATATTCAAACATCACGGCGCCTGGTTCGCCGCTCGGGGTATCGCCGTGCTGATGATGGACAACATTGAGATGGGCGAGATCGAGTTCACCCACCACGGGGTTTACGCCAACGCCTGGTTTCACTGGTACAGCCGGGGATTTTCTCCTATGGCAGTGGAATTGCTTAACGCGCGCCGCACCCTGGACTATTTGTGCACCAGGGAAGAGCTTGACAGCGGCCGGATCGGCGCCACAGGGGTTTCCGGCGGTGGCATGGCAACATTTTTTCTGGCGGCTATTGACGAGCGGGTCAAGGCCTCCGCACCCGTATCAGGAGCTATTTCTACTGTTGGTTGGGTAAAGCACCAGCTCTCCTCGGCCCACTGTGACTGCCAGTATCCGGTAAACAGTTATGGTCTGCTTTACTCCGAGATCGGAGCCCTGACTGCTCCACGGGCTCAGCTTCTTTGCAACGCCGAATCCGACCGCGGTTTTCCCATGGATGCATTCAATGAAATGGTCGACAAAATGCGGGAGGTTTACAGCCTTTATCATGCGGAAGATTCTCTGCGCACCGCTGTAGTTCCGGGTGGACATGGGGACCACGCGATAATCCGGTTGCCGGTCTATTCCTTTTTCCTTAAGGAGTTCCTGGGGATCGACACGTCTTTCACCCAGGAAGGCCCGGTTGATACTTTGCCGTCCGGTGAGCTGGCCTGCTGGCAGGAGGGATTTCCGCTCGATGAGCGGCTGACCAGGATCGATGAGGAGTTGATACCGGCTTATCCCTTTTCCTTGGAACAAATATCCGGACAATCCAGGGAAAGCAGGATAAAGGAATTGACCAGGCAGTTAGGCAGTGAGGTGTTCCGTTATTTCCCGAGTGAAGATTCTCCATTCGAGCCTGATTGGAGGGAGGAGAGAGTCCTGCAAGGCCGGACTGTCAGAAAAGTAAGCTTTATTTCTTTTGAAGACATGCGTGTACGGGGTATTTATTCTATTCCCGAAGGTTTGAAGCCAGAAATTCGGCTGCCAGCAGTCCTGGTCATCGATCATCGCAGGGGGATTCCGGTCTGGGGCAACGAACAGCCTCTGGAGGGCTGCCGCTGGGGTGAGCGCGTCGTGCTGCTAGTCGAGACTCTTGACCGTGGCAGCCGCGCCCTGGAGGAAAACCTCAGGAGTTTCAGGGACGATGACCCGCTGCACCACATGAAGCGTCAGGCTATGGTGTCCGGTACCACGATCGAATCCATGCAGCTCTACGAGGTCCTCCGCTCGGTGGAATTCCTGAAGACCCTGCCGGAGGTCGACCCGGCCAGAATCACTATTGTCGGCAAAGGTGAAAGCGGAATTAACGGCCTGTACACAGCGCTGCTGGACAGAACGGTGGAAAAGGTCATTCTCTGTTCACCTCCGGCCTCACACCGTCAGGGACCCTGTTATCTGAATATACTGAGATTTACGGACATCCCCGAGGTGGTCCTGCTGATGAAAGACAGGGTCGGTGTTTATGGAGAAATCCCCTTGGACCTTCGATTATTATTAGCAAAGAAGGGTCTGGACAAGACAGTTATTGCCCAATCACTGAAGGACTTTTTTCGCTAGGATGCTAAAACCGCGCAAAGTTTCTATTGTTTTAGCTGCGCACACCCCCGAGCGCGGATATGTTTGTTTACTGGATAAAAGAGAGAAAAAAAATGAGGGTAGAAAACGCGCCCTTTGAGCCTAATGTTTTATCAGCCTGGGGCCGCGCACATCACGGAGGGGGATGGCAAACAGGATCCCATTGCCTGGGTCCTCGAGGCTGCCGCAGATATCCTCGATAAGCTCGGCTGCCTGGTCATAGGTCCCCTTGTCCGGCAGTACCGAGAAGATAGTCTTGTTATGCGGCCTGCCGCCGGAAAGCATGCCTCGCAAGCCGGCAAAAATAGGGATATCATAGGCGAGAATCCGACCCATACCCATGCTGTCAATTATAGTGGCACCGGCGATACCGATTTCCAGAAAACCAGAAAGAATCTCCTCCAGCTCCTCTTCCCGGTTGAGTACAAAAACCATTAATAGAGGCTCAGCCTTTGTGTTTCCCATCTTCTTCAGCTAATATGTTAAGGATATCCTCGGCGCTTTCCGCCTGCTTGATTGACTCGATAAAGTTGGTATGCTGGATGAGGCGACTGATGCGGGCCAGGGTTTTCAGGTGATTTTCACTTGCTTTGGGAGGGCCAACAAGAAGGAAAACGAAGTAGACCGGGGACCGGTCAAGAGAATCAAAATCCGTGCCGTTGGGAATTCGGCCTAGAGCAATTGTCTGCTGCTTGACCTCCGGGCTAACCGCGTGCGGCACGGCAATTCCCCTGCCGATACCTGTAGTCATGATTTTTTCACGCTCGAGCAGCTTCTTCAAAAGCGGGGCGGGATCGGTTATCTTGCCGCTTTTGTAGAGCATCTCGACCATCCGCGCAAGAAGCTCATTTTTATCCTTGACTTCGAGTGAAGGCGCAACTGTATCAGGCGAAACAAAATCCATCAATTTCATAGCCAGATATTCCTGTCTTTGTCTCCAGCGGCTCCCTTTGTTCTCAAGACCACATTCCCCAGTCCACCTCGACTGATTTCCACTTCACGATGGTCGCGAAAAGTTCTTTTTGCACTGTGGCCAAATCAGCAGGCAGCTCGAGCGGCTGGTTGGCATAACGTGAGTCGACCTCGGCAAGCTTACAGGTGTGGTAATCGGTTTTGAAGCCTGAAAATTTAAGCCCGTGGGCCGTCGAGATCACGATCACCTGGTCTGTGGGCTTGATAATCCCGCGCCTTAGAAGCTTTAAGGTTACGGCCAGCGCCACTCCGGTATGGGGACAGTTGAACAGCCCTGTCATATCTGCCAGCGCCGCCGCATTGGAAAGTTCATTCTCAGTGGCCTGCTCCACTATCCCGTTAAAGCGCTTGAGCGTGTCGATCGCCTTGTTGATCGAGACGGGATTTCCGATCTGGATAGCGCTGGCCAGGGTTTTGCCCGCTTTTACCGGCTCGAACTTTTTGAAACCGGTCTTGTAACTCAGGTACAGGGGATTAGCCTTGGCGCTCTGTGCGCAGACTATGCGCGGCAGTTTTTTGATTAGACCCAGCTCGTACATCATCATAAAACCCTTGCCCAGAGCGCTCACATTGCCCAGGTTGCCGCCCGGAATGACCACCACATCTGGCACTTTCCATTCAAACTGCTGCACTATCTCGATAGACACTGTCTTCTGGCCCTCGATCCGCAGGCTGTTCATCGAGTTGGCCAGATAGATTCTTTTATCTTTGGTGATTTCCCTGACCACTGCCATACAGCCGTCGAAATCGGTATCCAGGCAGAGGGTGATAGCGCCGTTGGAAAGCGGCTGAACCAGTTGGGCGGTGGAGATTTTCCCTTTGGGAAGGAACACTACCGAGGGAATGCCTGCACAGGCGCAGTAAGCGGCCAGCGCCGCCGAGGTGTCCCCGGTCGAGGCGCAAGCCACAGCCTGGATATCGGCTCCATCGGCGATCATCTGCTTGACCATGGAGACAAGGACAGTCATGCCAAGGTCCTTGAAACTGCCGGAATGGCTGTTCCCACAGAGCTTGATCCACAAATCCTCGCAGCCGATCATCTTGCCCAGACGCTCGGCCCAGAAAAGGTTAGTCCCTCCCTCATACATGGAGACCACGTTATTGTCAGCCACAGCCGGACAGACCCACTCCTTTTTGCCCCAGATTGCGCTGCCGTAAGGCCAGTCGGCAGTCTTATAACGTCTATCAAAAAGATTTTTCCACCAATTGGGAGCATGCTGACGCAAAGCTTCGAGGTCATGGGCCACCTCGAGCAGGCTTCCGCACTTTGCGCAGCAATAGATTATCTCGCGGATAGCATAGGTAGCGCCGCATTCCGGGTTAATGCAGCGAAAGAAGCAAGTGTAGCTCATGGTGAAATTTGCTCTCCGGATTGTGTTCACCCCAAAAGCTTTCCGCCCTCGATGGCATTGCACAATTTATCGGGTAGGGATATTTTAAAGCTACAGTCAAGAACTCAGCCAGTCAATAGAAACCTTTATCTGATGACAGTCAGGATGGCATAAATCAGACAAGCGAGGAGGAACAAGTTAAAATACAGGAAGTACCAGTGATGGGCGCTCAACCGGGGGGAGTCCCGGAGTTCAGGCTCCAGGCGGGGCGTTTTGACGTTAGTTCTGGGTAAGGGAACTGATTTAGAAAATATTTCCTCAAGGTTTTCCACGATTTCCTGGGCTACTTCCGGGTCGGTGCGCTCGATCATTTCCAGAGCCATGCGCCTTCTTCTCACAATGTTCTGCAGACGCTTGTTGCGTTCGCGCTCATCCGCTTCCCGGATCGATAAAGCGCCGCCGTAATGTTTTACTGAGGAATGGTCGTAGAAACATTTCAATATCTCGAGCCGCTCGATCAACATCTGGCGCTTTTGGATATTATCGACCCGGTTCTTGATGGTTTTCTCGCAGACCTCGGTAAATTTTCTGAGGCGCCACTCGATCTGTTCGTCATTCAGATTTCGCAGGCGGGTCTCCTCGATAAGATCGTCCACGGCTGCTTTTATCTGGTTCATAGACTCAAACACCACCCTGTGCAGGTGAAAAGAAGGTTGAAATACCGCGTAATTAAGGGTTAACTAAATTATAGCCGGCCATTTGAGTGCTGTCAAGAACCATCCTTTTCAGCCCGGCCAATGATCGAGATTACTTGACAGGAGCTCTTTAAACTAGTTAAATAAAGTACGTCTGCGATACTATTGCACAAGGAGAACCCTTAAATGGCCAAAAAAATTCGTTTCGTCCTGGGATTACACTCCCACCAGCCGGTCGGAAACTTCGATCATGTTTTCGAGCACGCTTACAAGGTAAGCTATCTTCCCTTTCTGGAAACCCTGGCGCGTTTTCCCCAGGTAAAAATCGCACTGCACTATAGTGGGCCCCTCCTGGAATGGTTATCGGAGCGAAAGCCTGATTTCTTTAATCTTGTGAATGATCTAAAACAGAGGGGACAGATCGAGATTATGGGCGGTGGGCACTACGAGCCTGTTCTCACAGCTATTCCATGGGAAGACAGCCTGGGACAACTGCGCTATGCGAGCTGGTATCTGAAAAAACATTTTAGTGCCCGAGTGCGCGGCGCCTGGCTTACCGAGCGAATCTGGGAGCCTCATTTGCCCAAGCTTCTGGCTGAGGCGGGACTGGAGTATGTCACTGTGGATGACTTTCACTTCCGCTCGGCCGGCTTCGAGGTGGAGAAACTTCACGGTTATTATTTGAGCGAGGATCAGGGCGCGGCAATCAAAATTTTCCCGATCAGCCAGCGCCTGCGGTATCTTGTTCCCTTCGGTCAGGTAGATCAGGTGATCGCTTTTTTCCACCAGAAAGCCGAAATCCTGCCCGAGGGATCCGTGATTGTACTTGCCGATGACGGTGAAAAATTCGGTATGTGGCCCGGCACACATAACTGGGTATACACCGAGGGCTGGCTTGAGAAGTTCCTAGGCGCCCTTGTGGCAAATAAAGACTGGCTTGAGACAGTTACTTTCTCGGAAGCGCTCGAGAGCTCTCCGGCGAGCGGCAGGGTTTATCTGCCCTCGACAAGCTATTTCGAGATGGGGGGCTGGGCCCTGCCGGCAGAGGCGGGAGAACGTTTTCACAAACTACAGACCGGCCTCGAGCATGAAGGCCGGCTGGCCGAGTTCGCCGACTTTCTTCACGGCAGTATCTGGCGCAACTTTCTAGTCAAGTATCCGGAAGCGAACTGGATGCAGAAAAGAATGTGCTGGACAAGCCGCTTAGTGCATAAGTCTCTTGACGGCCGCAAGTTAAGCTTTTCCCGTCTTCCCGCTAACCTCCGCCAGCTCTGGATGGGCCAATGCAACTGCGCCTACTGGCACGGTATTTTCGGCGGCCTTTACCTCCCCCACCTCAGACGGGCGATCTATGAATGCCTGATCCGGGCTGAAACTTTGAGCCGGGCGCGCAGCCGAGCTGTGCCCGAGGCTGAAGAAGCGGATATCGACCTTGATGGTTTCAATGAAATAAGACTCGCCAATCAACAGGTCAACATTTTTATCAAGCCCTCTTGCGGAGGGTCGATCGTGGAGCTCGATGACCGCTATCACGCTTTCAACCTTACAGATACGCTGGCCCGCCGCCGTGAAGCGTATCATTACCAGATGGAAGCAGGCCCGGTGGAGGGGGGAGAAAAAAGCGGTCATTCAACAATCCACGACCGGCAGTTCAGCCAGAGGGTGCCGACCGGGGACCTTATCACAGACCCTTACCCCCGCGGGATGCTGAGGGAACACTTTTTCCCAAGACTCCCACAGGATCACTGGGAAGCCTCCCGCAACGCGCTGCCCGATTGTGGAGATTTCGCGGATGGCCACTGGCAATGGCGTCTGAACCGCAAAGACCGCCGCCGGATTGTGCTTTCTCTGTCCCGAGAGGGGGAGGTCCGGCTGCCTTCATGCCCGCCGGCGAGGCTTGCGCTCACCAAAAGGCTCTCTCTTTCGAGCGGATCAGGCGAGATCGAGGTCGCCTATCGGATAAAAAACCTCTCTGAGCAGACTCTCGACGCATTTATAGGCGTATCTTTCAATTTTACCGTGCTCGGCCCCAAGGACCCGCAGGTGGGGCTTGTTTTCCCTGACGGGAGGAGAGAAAGTCTGGCCTCAGGCGCTGTTTTACCTCCCATGACAGCGATCACCGTGTTTAACAGGCGCGAGAAGGTCGACTTGAGCTTCGTCTTCTCCACTATGCCGGCCATATTAGTCCAGTACCCGGTGGAAACGATCAGCCAGTCCGAAAGCGGTATCGATCGCACCTATCAGGCAAGCTGCCTTCTCCCTGTCTGGCCGGTCAAGCTTAAAAGCTATGGCGCCAAAGCTCTAAAACTCACTTTTTCAATCACTTATTGATTAACACAAACCATTTAACCGATCAACTTAACATTGACACTTACCCCTGATACTACTTAAAATTATATTGGATACTTTTTCAGCGGCCTTTCCTGTCTGCCGCCTTTTTCAAACTGCCCGCGTGGCGGATCACACCAGAAAACGAGCGCACAGATGACTGAGTTCAGACACGACCCGGTACATAGAAGATGGGTCATTGTACCACTAGACCGCAGACGCGGTCCGGAAGATTTCGATGTTCCGATAAGAGTCCCGGACGAAGGGTTTTGCCCTTTTTGTGAGGGACAGGAGGCAAAAACTCCTCCCGAAATCTATGCAGTGCGCCAGGGCAATCCCGACCGTCCAGGATGGAAAGTTCGAGTTTTTCCAAACAAATACCCGGCCATCTCCGGCGGCCCGGGTCCGGTAGAAAGATGCGCTTACGGACTTTACGACTGGATCAATGGTGTAGGTTCCCACGAAATAGTGGTAGACCATCCCCAGCACCACATACTGTTCCACCAGATGGGCTCTGACCACCTGGCATTCCTGGTTGATACTTACCGCAAACGCCTTGTAGAGCTGATGAAAGATCCGCGCTTTCGCTACATTATGGTTTTTAAAAACCACGGAACAAAAGCCGGCGCTTCGTTGAGCCATCAGCACACCCAGATAATAGCCATGCCGGTGATCCCACGCATTGCGGCAATGGCTCTGTCTACAGCCAGGGAACATTTCCATCACAAGGAACGCTGTCTATTCTGCGACATTCTGGTCCAGGAACTTTCCGATGGCCGCCGCATAGTGGCCCAGAACGAACATTTTGTCTGTTTTGTGCCCTACGCCTCGCGGTTCCCATTCGAGATGGCGATCTTTCCTAAAGATCATTACCATGATTTCGCCACCATCAAAGATGAGCTCCTGACACCTCTGGCTGAGATTCTCACTCAAGCGATCGGCAGGCTGGCAGCTATTTTCGGCGACCCGCCGTTCAACATTACAATCCACACAGGACCCAATACTAATCAAAGCTCCAGACGCGCCAACTACTGGGGAACTCTCAGCCACGACTGGCACTGGAACATTGAAATCATTCCCCGCCTGACCGCCCCGGCGGGTTTCGAATGGGGAACCGGCCTGTATATCAACAACACGCCCCCTGAGGACGGGGCGCACTTTTTGCGCGAGGTAAAACTTTGACTGTATTGTCCAGGTGGAAAAAATCGTTCTTGAACGCGGTTGTGTACTCTTTTAAAATCTTGACTGGCAAATGAGATAAGCGAAATCACTGTTCAGCGAAACGGCTTTTTCGCGGTTTGTCTTGTAAAATCTCCGGTTTGATAAGATCCGGTGTAAACACGATCCAAGGAGAGTTGATTTGCTTAAAGGCTATTTTTCTTTCGTGCTGCACTCGCACCTGCCCTACGTTATCTCGCACGGTCAGTGGCCCCATGGGATGGATTGGCTCAACGAGGCTGCAGCAGAGACTTACCTGCCGATGATCGAGATGTTCGAAAAGGTAGGCAATGGCGCTCATGGCCGTATAGGAGTCACTATCGGAATCACCCCGATCCTGGCTGAACAATTGGCTGACAATCGCTTTAAAGATTCCTTTGTCCAATACCTGGAGAACAAAATTGCCGCTGCGACTGAGAACCGCGTCGAGTTCGAGCGGGTGGGTGATGGGCATAAGGCGTATCTTGCAGGGCTCTGGCGGGATTATTATCAGGAGGTGAAAAACCGCTTCATCGATCGGCTGGGTGGAGACATAATCGGGACCTTGCGCAAACTTCAGGATGAAGAAAAAATTGAGATTATCACCAGTGCTGCGACTCACGGCTACCTGCCTCTGCTGGCCCGGGATGAATGTATCAGAGCCCAGCTTGTTCAAGGAGTGGTGACCTATCGCCGTCATTTTGGCAGGGATCCTGTGGGCACCTGGCTGCCGGAATGCGCCTACAGACCGTCCTATGACTGGGTGAGCCCCCTGGCCGATGAGGGGTATGGGCCAGTGAAACCCGTGCGGCGCAAGGGGATCGAACAGCTTGTATCAGAAGCCGGTATCAAATACTTTATCATTGATTCGCACCTGCTTAAAGGCGGCAGAGCGATCGGGGTTTATATCGACCGTTTCGAGGCCTTACAAAGGCTCTGGAAGCAGTTCGAAGACTCTTACGAACCCCGTCCGGAAGACCAGGAGCGCACGCCTTATCTGCCCTATCTGGTAGGCGATATAAGCCATCATGATCCGGTGGCCTTTTTTACCCGGGACCCTAAAACAGGACTCCAGGTCTGGAGCGGGGAATGGGGGTATCCGGGGGATGGGTCGTATCTCGATTTCCACAAGAAACATTTCCCCGGGGGGCACCGCTACTGGCGTGTGACCAGCGCCAAGGCCGACCTGGCGGATAAACTGGTGTACGAGCCGCACCGGATTGAAGAGATACTTGAAAACCAGAGCTCGCATTTTGTTTCACTTATCGAAACAGTAATAAACGAGAACAGCGCCGACAAGCGTACCCCGTGCATGATCACCGCCCCTTACGACACGGAGCTTTTCGGGCATTGGTGGTTCGAGGGTCCCCGCTGGCTGGGCAAGGTTCTCACAAAACTGGCCGCCTCAGAACTCGCCGGCCCTTCCTCCTGCGGGCTCTTTCTCGAACAAGTAAAACCCCGCGCCGTGGTGAGCCTTCCGGAAGGAAGCTGGGGCGAGGGGGGGTTCCATTATATCTGGCTCAATGACTGGACCAAATGGACCTGGCGCCATGTGTACGAGGCCGAGGACAAGATGTGTGAGGTGGCGGGCAAGCTACACGAGAAGAGCAAAGAAGACCTCTATCGGGTGGCCTGCCAACTGGGTCGCGAGCTCTTGCTGCTTGAGAGCTCGGACTGGCAATTTCTGATCAGCACCTGGTCGGCGCGCGATTACGCCGAAGCCCGGGTCGCGCGGCACTGGGAAAATTTCAGCCGCCTTTATCAGATGTTCAATCACCTGTCATCGGAGGGCACAGCCCCCGAGGTCGACTGGCGTTTTCTCGAACTTTGCGAGGAGAACGATCGGATCTTTACTGATCTTAAACCCTCATTATGGCTACCGTAAATAGAAATACAAAGCCCCTGCTCAATCTAGTCCTCCAGACAAGCACAGAGGCTTTCCTTCTGCTTGACTCTCAGGGAACTATTCTGGGACTGAGCCGGCCGCTTGCCGAATGCCTGGGATACGCCCCGGAGGAACTCGCCGGCAAGCCTTTTCACGTGCTGGCGCCGGAAGATCTTAATCCGCCGCCCCTTGATCCGCCCCCTGAAGGCGAAAGGGAATTTACTATCTTAAACGGCTCAGGGGAAAATATTCCCACGCGCTGGCTGATTGTTTCAATGGACATCCAGGCCCAGGAAAGCGGGAAAAAATATCTGGCGGCCTATCTCAAGAAGATTGTCAGTCAGCATGAAGCAGGCTATGAACCCTATATCGATAATACACTCTGCAGCCACATTTATGACAACCTGCCGGTAGGTTTACTGGTCACCGATCTCCAGGGACGGATCGTTCTCTACAATCGAACCCAGGAGAATATAACCGGCATCTTGCGAAAGGATGCCCTGGGCGGTGTGCTGTTCAAGGATTACGCCGCTCAGGCCCCACAAGAAGCGATAGCCTCTTTTGAACAAGCTCTGCATCAAAAGGTTGAGAGCAGCGAGCACGAGTTCGACTATACCGACCGTTTCGGCAACACTCGCCGTTTTAAGACCTGTATCAGTTCGCTTCTCGGTCCTGATGACAAGATTCATGGTGTGATCCAGACCCTTGAGGATGTGAGCCGGCCCCGCCTGCTCGAACAGGAAATAAACCGGACCAAGGACTTACTCAAGAGACTGCTTGATAGCACTCCGAACACCATTATCACCAGCGACCCCACAGGTAAAGTAACTTTTTATAACCGCGCCGCAGATTCCCTACTTGGCCTGGACAGTCTCGAGGAGATCCGCATCGGGCAGCTTTTTATCGGTGGAGAACGGGAAGCCAAGCAAGTGATGGCGTATCTTGAGGAACGCTCTGGAACTATCGAAAACTACGAAACCTACTTTTTGGACGCGCAGGGCAACGAGGTGCCGGTAAGCCTGACCCTGTCGTTTATCTACGATGAGGAGGCCAAGCCTGCAGGAACCGTCTCCATTGTGCGTAACCTGAGCCTGGAGAAAAAGCTGGAAAGCGAGTTCCGGAAGAATGAGCACTATCTGGCTGTTTTCATCCAGAACAGCCCGGACGCTGTTATTACCCTCGATGAGAGCTGGCGGGTGCTGACCTGGAATCAGGGGGCTGAGAAAATTTTCGGTTACACCTGCCAGGAAATGGTGGGGGAGAACCTGAACCGGCTGATTACCACAGATGCGCCCTCTCATGTAATAAGTGGCATGAACCATTTGCGCACTTTTCGGGATGGAGAGCTGAAACATTACATTACCGAGCTTGTAAACTCGCAAGGACAAAAGCTGGTGGTCGAGGCTACTTCCACAGTGATCAAAGAGCAGGACGGCAGGCTGACCGGCAGGCTGCTTATCTTCCGTGATGTCAGCGAGCGGGCGCGGCTTGAGAAGAGCCTGCAGGAGCACATCTCCGACCTTTACGTAATCAATGAAATCAGCGAGGCGCTTCTTACCCCCATGGACCTGAATGAAATCCTGGGGATCATTCTTATCGGAGTTACCGCTGCCCAGGGACTGGGGTTCAACCGGGCATTCCTGTTGTTGTACGACCACCAGGAGGAAGCTCTGATGGGTAAACTCGCTATCGGGCCTTCCAACGCGGAAGAGGCCGGTATTATCTGGACCGAACTCAACCGGAAACATCAGACTCTCAGTGACCTTCTCCAGGCTTACAAACACAGTATCCGCGACCAGAATATCTATGTCAATGAAATCGTCTCCAAAATCAAAATCCCGCTCTCTGAGGCGGATAATCCTCTGGTACGCTGTTTCAGAGAGAAAAGATCGCTCAATGTGGCCAGTGGAGTTGCTGCCGGCCAGTTCCCCCGGTCCCTGGCCGAGCTTTTAGGCACGGAGACCATGGCCATTATGCCCATGGTCTGCGAAGACAGGAGTGTGGGTCTGCTCCTGGCTGACAATCTGATCAACCGCAAACCCATCGAGGATGAATCGATCCGCAAGCTCAGGGTTTTCGCCAACCTGGCCAGCCAGACTATCGAGAGAAGCCGCCTGTATCTGAGCCTGGAAGAAAAGATCGACGATCTGGACAAGGCTTACCAGGAGCTAAAGGAAAGCCGGGATAAGCTGGTTCGGGCCGAAAGGCTTTCTGCAGTGGGCGAGGTTGCCGCCCATGTGGCCCATGAAATTAGAAACCCTCTGGTTTGTATCGGTGGATTCGCCCGCTCTCTGTTCAAGGAGCTCAAAGAAAAAGACCCAATAAGAAACAAAGTGCAGATTATCCTTGATGAAGTCGAGCGGCTGGAGCGCTACCTAAAGGACACATTGACTTTCATCCGGCCTTATGTGCCGGAATTTCACCCGACCGATCCCACTGTTCTGGTGCATGAGACTTTCCAGATGTTGGACAGTGAAATCGATGGAAGCAAAGTGGAAATCGATCTGGCCTTGATGGAAAACCCGCCGCAGATAGAGATTGATCCGGACCAGATCCGGCAGGTGCTGTTGAATATTTTCCGCAATGCGCTTGAAGCCATGCCGGGTGGTGGGCGGCTGACTGTGTCCTCGAATTCCAAAAACGGCTTTTTCACTATCAGCGTGGCAGACACCGGAATGGGCATCGATAAACAGAACATGGAAAACCTTTTTACCGCCTTTTTTACTACCAAAACTACGGGAAGCGGACTTGGTCTCACTATCTCGAGCCAGATTATCAATAACCACGGAGGCACAATCGGTTTATCGAGCGAACGAGGCGTAGGAACCGTTTTCCATATCACCCTTCCGATCAAACAGGCCGCTGCCAAGGAGTAAAAAATGAAAAGACTTTTAATAGTTGACGATGAGAACAACCTTCGCCTGCTTTACAAAACGGAGTTCGAGGCTGAGGGTTACCATGTGGATACAGCGGGCGATGCCAAGGAAGCCTTGAGCATGTTTGAGCGCGAGCATTACGACCTGGTTATCCTGGATATCAAGATGCCCGGCATGGACGGCATAGAGGCGCTGGGTAAATTCCTGGGACGCGACAATAAGCTTCCGGTGATTATCAACAGCGCTTATGACAGCTATAAGGACAATTTCATGAGCTGGGCCGCTGACAGCTATGTGATTAAAAACTCGGACCTTACCGAGCTCAAACAGAAAGTCAAAGAAAGTCTCGGTGAAAGCATGTACGAGTTTTAATCTCTTTTGATACCTGTCCGGGATTCACCGAGGAAAGGTTTTGCTCATGGATCAAATCCGCTTGGAACACAACATCTTCAGAAATCTTTTGACCGTTATTCTGGCCGGCGGGAGAGGTGAGCGGCTTTATCCACTGACTAAAAGCCGCTCCAAACCTGCAGTGCCTTTCGGCGGGATCTACCGCATAATCGATTTTACCCTTTCCAACTGTCTTAACAGCGGACTGCGTAGAATAAAGGTGCTGAGCCAGTACATGAGCCATTCCCTGGATCGCCACCTCAAGGAGGGCTGGAGCATTTTTTGCCGCGACCTAGATGAGTATATCGACTCTGTTCCGCCCCAGCAGCAGTTCCAGGAGACCTGGTACAAGGGCACGGCGGATGCGATCTTCCAGAATATCTACCTGCTCGAGCTGATCCACCCTGGGTACGTGTTAATTCTTTCCGGTGACCATATTTACAAGATGAATTACGCCGAGATGATCAATTACCATCTGGAAAAAAATGCCGAGCTGACTGTGGCTGCGGTCGAGGTGGAAAGCCGGCTTGCTGCCGGCATGCTCGGGGTGCTCCAGGTGGACACCCACGGGAGGATTATGGATTTCGAGGAAAAGCCCGCTACACCCAAACCCAGTCCATACCGCTCGAAATATGCCCTGGTCAACATGGGGATTTACGTTTTCAACACCGAGGTTCTCGTGCGCAATGTAGTGGCCGATGCCAAGCAGGACACAACCCATGACTTCGGCAGGGATGTGATCCCGGCGATGATCCCCAAAAACCGCTGCTACGCTTTCAATTTTGTCGATGAGTCAGGCGGAAATATCCTCTACTGGCGCGATATCGGCACAATCGAAAACTACTATCAGGCGAACATGGATCTCTTAAAGCCCACTCCTCGATTCAACCTCTATGACCCTGACTGGCCGGTCCGCACCTATGTGGGCCAGTATCCTCCGGCCAAGCTGATCCGCACCGAGCCCTCAACCGACGGCCGCAAAAAGCTGGGCCGGGCCAGGAACTCGATCATTTCACCAGGATGCATTATCGATGGGGCCAATGTTATCAACTCAGTGATTTCACCCGGAGTTTACGTGGGTCCCGACGCAGTTGTCGAAGACTCGATTATCATGCACGGCACCCATATCGGAGCCGGCTGCCGTGTGCGCTGCGCGGTGATCGACAAGAATGTCCGCATCTCGCCCAAACGTACCGTGGGCCACAACCACGATGAGGACATACGCTTTTTCGAGCTCAGCGAATCAGGGCTGGTGCTGATTCCCAAGGAATTCAGCTTCTGAACGATCACCCGCACTCCTGCATTAATCAAACAATCTCTAATAAAAACAACTGGCAGCAGATACCTGAGAAGACCCAAACCGGAGAAACTGCGCACGATTATCAGGCAGGCGGTCACTTAAGAAGGTTATCTTAATTGTTACACACTTTTATCTGTGGATAGCACCATGTCTTTTATCAAAGTGGAAGGCAGCTACTTTTCCAAAGACAGGAAACCTTTTATTCCAGTGGGGATCAACTATCTGCCCCACTACAGGTGCGGCAACTGGTTCGAGGACTGGCGCGAGGGAGAAATCCTCAAGGACCTCGATAAAATGGCCGACCTGGGCCTGAACGCCGTGCGGATTCCGGTCTTCTGGTCTTACTTCGAGCCCCGGCCCGGAGAGTACAACGGAGAATGTATCCTGAAATACAGGATCTTTATCGGCTGGTGCCGCGAGCGCGGGATTTATGTGATGCCTTTTTTCCTGGTGGGTATCTGCACCGGTTTCTTCCGGCCACCTTACTCTTTCGGTGAGTCGATGTACGAGGGGCCGATGCTCGGCCTGGAAAAAGCCCACCTCAAGGAGTTCGCCCGCCACTTCGCCAGCGATGAGCAGATCTTTCTCTGGGACCTTTCGGATGAGCCCTACTATGTGGAATTCGTGCCCGGCCACGACCATCCCCATTCCTATGGCTACCGGAAAAAGAGCAGGACCGAGGTGGCTGTGAACTGGGTCCGCGAGCTTGCCGGAGCCCTTCGCGAGGTGGACCCGAACCACCTGGTGACTGTGGGGCTGGACAACTCATCGGTTTGCCTTTACACCGGTTTCGATACAGAGGAGATCGCCCCGCACCTCGATGTTATCAGCCACTGCCTCTATGTTTGCCCGAGCGGAGAGGAAACCGCAGCCAACCTGTATGCGGCTTTCACCACCCGCCTCTACGATGTGGGAAAACCAGTCTTCCTGCACGAGGGGCCCGGTATTTCGCAGAGCGTGGGTGATAAGGCTCTCCTCGAGGGGCGCTACCGTGCGGCGATCTATGGTTCCGTGGCCGCGGGCAACTGCGGCGTAATGCCCTGGTGTTTCACTGATTACGACATGGATATCCGTTCTCTCTGGCCCTTGAACGACCAGCCCCACGAGGCTGTATTCGGCATTCTCGAGCCCGACCGCAGGGAAAAACCTCAGGCAAAGGTCCTGAGGGAGTTCGGAAAGTTCGCCGCCCGGTTTGATTGGAGGCACTACCGTCGCAAAAAGAGCGAGGCGGTGCTAATTTATCCCGAACGTTTTTATCAAAAGGTCAAGCGTGATGGCCTCTACGGCCGTCTTTTTTTCAACTACCTCTGCTTTGCCGGGGCTGGAGCGAGTTGCGACCTGGTGCGCGAGGATGCGGCCTGGGAGGAATTCGGCCTGGCGGTTTTTCCGCTGCCCGAGCTCTTAACTGCCGGAACCTGGGCCCGTGCCCGACGCTACTGCGAGGAGGGGGGACGTCTGGTGGTCTCAGGGCACAAAGTCATGCTCCCTGAGAAGGCTTCATTTCTGGGTGCGGAAATTATGGGCTGTGTGAAGCTTGCATGTGAAGATCCCCTTCTATTTGAAACCACAGGGGAAACTCTCGATCTGCAGCTTCCTGAAGGTGAGATCCCCCTTCTGAATCCTCAGGGGGCCGCGGTTCTGATAAGGTCTGGAAATCTGCCGCTGGCCTTCTCCCATCCATTCGGCCGGGGAGAGGTTGTCTGGTCGGCCCTTGACCTGGGGGCGCTCTTGAGAGAAGTCAATCTAGAATCAAGCGCGGCGGGAGCTGTCCTCAAGTTCGTGCGGGGATTAATCGCGGACAACAAGGATTCAAAGCTTATCCGCTCCCTCACGGACTGGATCGAAATCCACCAGTGGGACCACCGGGAGGCCGTGGAAGCGCTCTTTTTCATCCTCAATCCCCGTCCGGTTGAGGTCAAGCCGGCTTTTGAGATAAATTCGGTTGTAAAAGAAGTCCGCTCTTACGATAAAGGCAAGTCCCTGAACCTCGGTGCGACAGTACTCAGGCCACACGAGGTTTTGATCGTTAAAGCGAAATTGAAATGAGCCTGTCGGAAAGGACCGGAGGTGGGCAAATACAAGCAGCGCTCTCAGTGTTCTTTTAAGCAGGGCAGACTTTTTTCAGTCTCCTGGTCTCCAGCTTCACATCTTGACCCGGTTGAACCCCGCTCCCTGTCCCGCAGCAGCGAGGTAATCGCGCATTCACCCTCCCTGGCGCAGCAGGTCCGGGCTCCTGAGGCGGTCTGACTGAAGGAGCGGAATACGAGAAATCCTGCAAAAGCCACAATAACTGCGATGATCATATACTCAAGCATCCTAACCCACTCCTATTCCGAGAAAGCTTCCCAGCTGGTAGACAATTAAAGAAACGAGATAGGCCATTGCAGTGAGTCCTCCCCACTGTAAAAAGGCCCAGCCCCAAGAGCCGGATTCCTTGCGGGTGATCGCCAGTGTGGCTACACAGGGGGTCCCGATCAAAAGAAAAAGTATAACGCAGATCCCGACAAGCGGTGAATAGTCACCGCGTATCTCTTCCCTCAGTGAATGCTTGCCCTGTTCACTTTCTTCAACAGCGTAGATAATTCCCATCTGGGCTACGAATAACTCTTTCGCGGCCATTCCGCCGATCAGTGCGGTCGAAATCTTCCAGTCGAAGCCCAGGGGCTTAAGCACGTGATCCAGGGCCCGTCCCAGCCTTCCGGCGATCGAGTAATTAAGCTGCTCGTTGCGTTTGAGCCTCTCAATCTGGTCCAGGCTCTCATAAAAAGGATATTTCACCTCTTCCAGATAATAAGAAGCAGCTTTAGTGAGCTCTTCGCTGCCTTGTAAACCCTTTCCGGCTCCATCTTTGAGGTTTTCCGTGTTGGCGGCAGGTTCTGTTTTGCGGTTTTTCTCCAGTCCATCCGCCGCTCGTAAGAATTCTGCAATCAAAATCGCTTCCTGCCTGTGGCCGGACTCGTAAGCCGGCCACGGGGAGCCTGCTTCATCCTTTCGGCCTGCAAGGCAAACACCCAACATTTCTCTTCCCTCCGGGGAAAGGCTGAGGCGGGCGGCAAGCTGATCCAACCCGCTTTCGAATGCTTGAGTCGCCTCGAGGCTTGCGGCAGCATAGTTTTTTTCGAACTCCTTTTTAGGGGGAAAAGCGGCGATTACCCAGAGGATGATCGAAGCTCCGAAAATAACGGTTCCGGCTTTTCTCAAATATTGCCGGCTCGGATCCCACATGTGAACCAGTACACTTATAGCAGTGGGAATGCGGTAAGGCGGAAGTTCCATTACAAAGGGAACTGATTCCCCTCTAAGGACCGTTTTACCGAGCAGCCGCGCGGAAACCACGGCCAACAAGACCCCGATCACATAGATCATCCAGAGCACCGGTGCCTGCCAGCTCGAGACAAAGAAGGCAGGTATAATCAGCGCGTAGATCGGGAACCGTCCCCCGCAGCTCATCAACGGAATGATCAGCATAGTAATCAGGCGGTCGCGGCGATTATCCAAAGTTCTGGTGGCTAAAATCGCCGGCACCGAACAGCCGAATCCGATCAGGAGAGGGATAAAGCTTTTGCCGTGCAGGCCGATCTTGTGCATCAGCCTGTCCATAATAAAAGCGGCCCGGGCCATATACCCGGTATCTTCAAGCAGGGCGATGCCTAAAAACAAGAACATAATATTGGGTAAAAAAACTACTACGCCTCCCACACCGCCGATAATCCCGTTCACCAGGAGCGATTTGAGCGGACTGTGTGCCCCAACCGGCCAGAAGGATGAAATAAGAACAGCCAGCCTGCCGAAAAGGTACTCGATCACCCGCTGGGGCCCCTCGCCCAAAGTGAAAGTCAGGTAAAACACTCCATACATCAGTAAAAGCAGAATCGGGATCCCGAAAGTATCACTCATAATTATATCGTCGATTCTATCCGAGATCTTATGCCGGGTCTCGACCGTGATTCTCACCGCCTCCTGGCAGGCTCCGGAGATAAATCCGTAGCGGCGCTCGGCCATTATGATTTCGAGCCGCTCTCCCAGAAGGCTCTCCAGGCGGCGTGAGGCTTCCCCAGCCGCTGAGCGGATTTTTTCATCCCCGATTTTCTCGACAATTTCCCGGTCGTTCTCCAGAAGTTTGATTGCCAGCCAGCGGGAATTGTACCGGCCTGTGAATTTGCCCTCCTCCTGGACCAATTGGGTCAGGCTTTCAAGCTCAGCCTCGATATCCCGGCCGTAGTTTATAGTGATACGTTCCCGCTTCCTGGTATTCTGAGCCAGGTCTATTGATTGAGAGAGAAGCTCCTGCATTCCTATACGCTTATTGCCGACGGTCGGCACTATAGGCACCCCGATAAGCTCTGAAAGTTTCTTGAGATCAAACTCGAAGCCTCTGTTTTTGGCTTCATCGCTCATGTTGAGCGCCAGCACCAGTGGAACCTCCAGCTCCATGAACTGGGTCGCCAGATACAGGCTGCGCTCCAGGTTGTTGGCATCAATTACATCCACCATCACATCAGGCTTTTCCTCAATGATGTATCTCCGGGCGACCAGCTCCTCTTCAGTATAAGGGGTGAGGCTGTAGGTTCCCGGTAAATCGACAACCAGTGCCCGTACGCCGCCAATAATAACCTCCCCTTCCTCTTTCTGAACCGTAACTCCCGGATAGTTACCCACTCGTCTCCGTAAACCGGTGAAATTATTGAATATCGTGGTCTTACCAGAGTTCGGATTACCGGCCAGAGCGATCTTGATTAGCGCCGGTTTCTTTTCGGTCTTTGGAGAATGCAAAAACTGCCAACCTTTCTGAAGGTAACTCTCAGGCTCCAACTGAGGAGGCAACCATTATTTTGTGCGCCATGCCCCGGCCCAATACCAGCCGGCTGCCCTTGACCGAAACGATCACCGGCCCGTTCCCCTTGTTTTTGACCACATCGATCGGCGTTCCCTGGAACAATCCCATGGAGACCAGCCGGGACTGAAGGAAATCGCCTCCGGTAATGGAAACGAGCCGGACATTTTCCCCGGGCTTGATCAGGCTTAAAGGCTTCACTTCATCTGAGCTGAATTTGAACATATCCTCTCGACAATCTTGAATTAAATGTTCATAAATCGTGGGATTCCCTGTCACCAGCCCACTGTGATCTGAATTCTTCTACCAGCTTTCTTTTTTCATCGTCAGTATCTTGTGTCATATATTCCACAAACTCGATCAAGCGCTCGAAAATCCCAAGCGGAATGGAATGCTCCATCCCGCAGGCTGCTTTTTCAGCTAACTCCTCTTCCACATCCAGAACATCCATAAAGAACTTACGCAGCAACTGGTGCCTTTTCACCACCTCTCTGGCCAGGGTCTTCCCCTTGTCTGTAAGAGTGATCAAATCGTAAGGGGCGTAATTGATAAGCTTGCGCTTTGCCAAAGCCTGGAGCGCCCCTGTCACCGAGGAACCCTTGACATCCATCTGCTCGGCGATATCCTTGGCCCTAGCCGCCTGCTTCCGGGTTTCGATGTGGTAAATCGATTCTAAATAGTCCTCAAGACTGGCACTCAATTTTTTCTGGCTTTTATCCATTCCGCCCGACTATTCGGTAAAATGAAAGAATCCAGAATTACGGAAACTGCAAAATTAGGCTTCCCTAAAAAAATAAGGCTTTCCAAAC
Source organism: archaeon (assembly GCA_035528795.1). GTDB lineage: Bacteria > Gemmatimonadota > Glassbacteria > GWA2-58-10 > GWA2-58-10 > DATKXY01. The sequence goes on from DATKXY010000046.1 coordinate 22,272, forward strand.
ATTTAGTCAAGACTTGCTTTATAATATTTTGAACATGTTATAAATTCCGAATTGTGAGTCTCTCCAGTCGAAAAACGTTCTCTATTTTGACTTACCCTGAGGGCATGGAGCTAACCGATGGAAAAACTTGGAGTTTACAAATTATTCTTTATAACCGGGGTTTGTTTTATGCTTTGTTCAAGCGTGGATTCAGGTGCTTCACCATCGGGCAAGGTGCTTGAGGTGCTGCCTCAGCCCGCGGAATTTATCCCCTCCGATCTTTCTTTGGCGGTCACAGAAAATACCATGCTCCTCCTTTGCCAGGGCGCCGGGGAAGAGGATCTATTCGCGGCACAGGAATTGAACGCCTGGCTTGAGGAGCTGGGGTTTAGCCAGCTCGCGGTAAAAACCCTCGAGGCAGGGGCGCGGGCGCCCTCGGGTTCGATTTTAGTGGGACCCCCGGTGCCTGGGGGACCTGTAATGGAGTTTCTCGAGCGCCTGGGTGTCAGAGATTCAGATGTTTCCGTGGGAGATGAGGGTTACCTGATCGGGGTCGGGGGAGACGGCGCCGGGGTGGCCGCCCGCAGCGCTGCGGGGCGATTCTATGGGCTGATGACTCTGGCCCAGATGTTTTTCACTAGCGGCAGGCTGACCTGGCTGCAGGGCGGGATCCTGAGCGACCGGCCGGCTCTCGCGCTCCGGGGCATCTCGGATGATATAAGCCGCGGCCAGGTCTCGACCCTCGAGGATCTGAAAAAAATCGTGCGCTTTCTCGCCCGTTACAAGATGAATGTCTATATGCCCTATCTGGAAGACATGTTCACTTTTAAGAGCCACTCTGATTTCGGTGACGGCAGGGGCGCATTGACCCCGCAGGAAGTGCAAGAGCTCGAAAAATTCGCCCGCAGACTCCATGTGCGCATAATTCCCATTTTCCAGACACTCGGCCACTACGAGAACCTGCTTATCGAGGACAAATACCGTCATATCGCCGAGTTCCCGGGAGCCCATACCCTGAGCCCGGCGGCGGATGATACTTACCGCTTCCTGCGGGATGTCCTCGGCGAGATCGTGCCTGCTTTCAGTGACCCGTATTTTCACATCGCTTGCGATGAATCCTGGGATGTGGGCCAGGGGAAAAGCAGGGAGCTCACCCGCAAGCTCGGTGCCAGCGGGGTTCACGCCGCCCATTACCGCAAGGTCTACGACATGGTGACCGGCCTGAGACGCAGGGTGATGATGTACGGGGATATCATTCTCAACCATCCCGCGATCATGGAAAAGATTCCCAAAGACATAGTGATCGTGGACTGGCACTACAGCGGCACGAGCTATCCGAGTGTGGCAAAATTCAGGAAAGCGGGGTTCGATGTAGTGGTAAGCCCTTCTGTTCGCAATTACAACCGCCTGTACCCGGACTATGGGTCGGCCCTGTCCAATATAGAAATTCTCACCCGCACTGGACTTGAAAACGGGGCCCTGGGTTCAGTCACCTCGAGCTGGTGCGACAACGGGGCGGTAAATTTCAGGCAGCATAATCTCTGGGGCTACGCTTTCGCTGCTGACTACTCCTGGAATGCACGGGGAAAGGACTGCCTTGCGGTCGAGCGGATTTTCTGGAAGGAGTTTTTCGCAGTCAGTGACCCGGAGCCTTTTGTCGAGCTGAACCGCCTGCTTGTCTCCACACTCGGCAGGGGATTTACCCTCTATGACTGGTGGAGGCATCCTCTTATGGGGCCGAGTCAGGATGGTTCGGTAGGCAAGACCGGCGATCTGTCAAGACGGGGCCGGGAGATTGTGCAGGACTCAAGGGCCGCAAGAGAGATCCTGGCCCAGGCCGGACCTCTTGTGCGCGCCAACCGCTGGTACCTCGGGATTTTGTCTTATGAGGCGGATGCAGCGGCCTGCCTGGGGCAAAAGTATCTCTGGATGGGAGAGTATGCCGAAACAGACGGCTCCGGCGCTCTCGGTTCCGAAAAGGCCCTGAGCCTCGCCCAGGGCGCCGGCGACATGCGCCAGGCTTACTCCCGGCTGAAAGAGCGTTTCAGCGAACTGTGGCTTGAATACAACAAGCCTGAGGGGCTTGAGAACAACCTCCGGCTTTTCGCCCGCCAGCTAGAGCTCTGGAAAAGGATCGAGAGCGCTTTGCTGGGCGGAGCGAGACCCTCTGAGACTGAGATTCCCTCAGCCTGGATTGCCCCTCGTGGGAGCGGAGGTTCGCCCACTCTGAAAAAGATGCGCAGCGCTTTTTTCCGCAAAGAAATTAACATTGATGCCGCAGGCCCGCTGTCTCACGCAGTTATTCAGCTTATGGGCATGAGCCACGCCGAGGCATTCTTGAATGGAAAGCCGGTCGGAGAGACTATCGGCCGCAGGTCCCTCTCGCTGATAGTCGAGAGCCAGCGCGCCAGGGTATTTGACATCTCGGGCCTGCTCAAGCCGGGAGAGAACATCCTGGCTGTCAAGGTGACAAACTACGAGGGCAAGGTGCCCGCCCTGAACATTTACGGGGAAATAAACGGCCGAATGGCGCAGGAGATCCTTACCGGCACATCCTTGCGGGGTATCGAGACAGATTCCGAGCCTGCGGGATGGAAGCAGGCCGGGCCGGCAGCAAGCGAATGGAAGCCCTGCGAAACCTGCGATGTCGGCCTGCCGGTCTCAGCCCCCATGCTCGATGCCGGGTTCAACAGCCGGATCGAGAGGTAGGGAACGGAGCTGTCTTTAGGCGAATAGTAGAAGAGAATAACAAATAGAAAAGTAAAATTTATGTCAATGCAGCTATTTGTTTCAATTCATCTAGAAAATGATATAACTTTACTTTTATTCTTGCTCCTCAAAGGGACCAATCAGGCGTTCGGCCAGTTCCATGAACTTTTCTGCGCGTGAAATCTGTTCCATAGCTTCATCTGCACCCAATCCCGGTTTGATGTCATAATCGCCCACATTGCGGCTTTCCTGGCCCTCTATCAGAAAACGGTGAAACTCCGGAGGCACTCGGCCTGATTTGGTGAATCGCTTACCGAAATCAGAGATCACGGCTGAGTGCTTAGAATATGCAAGCCCTTCTCCCAACAACAAGGTTTCAGCAACATAAAACATGGCATAGTAAGCACGTGAAACAGCAAAATCGAAGAAACCCTGGCCTGAAAGCAATCTGGAAGCCTCCAGGCTGGCCTGCGCTTTTTTGAGAAGTGCTGCCTGTTCGGAAGTCATGCAGTTACCCCTTCCCTGCGCACGTTGATTAACAGCGGGCTCCGCTCAGTGTTGAAACGTTTCTCGGAGATGAAAGTGCAGGAAATCACCATATCATTTCTCAGTGAAATATCAGCCGCCTTCTCGCCGGTTCTGGCGATCTCCTTGCCGGGGTTCACTATCCCCTTGAGTACAACTAGTATGTCAATATCCGATCCGGGCACCGCATCATCCCGGACCTGAGAACCGAAAAGCAATATCTGGATCAGCCGGCCCCCATAAAGTTCTTCGAGATACTCTCGAAACTCGGACACAATGGCCTGAATCTCAGTTTTCATGACTTTTTCTCCGTTTTATTCTTTTACCCTTTTATGCCTGGAATTTAAGTTCCCAGTTTATAGCTTTTTGAATCCCACTGCTACGATAATTTTAATCCTTAAAAAAAGATTTTTTATTCACTTGATAATAGATCTAGTCGCCTTTTATACATCGACTCAAGATATCCCGGGCAAAAAGGACTTCAGAAGCAAGCATATTTATCTGGTCCTATATTGTGTGCAATTGCACCCGGATTGGGATCATTATTTAAGTTCAACAGGATTTCTTCATTCCGGTTATTACAGATCCTGGCTGACTATTATTCAAAGTCGATGGATAAAAAATAATTCAGACCTTTGAAAAAATCTCAGGTAAAAGGATAAAATTCTGTCCGATAGGGGCGGTTTGCGAACCGCCCCTATGATAATTCATTGATTTTTATAGCGTTATAAAGAGCAAGCTGCTTTCTTTGGATAAGATAATAATATTTTTCAAAGGTTCCTAATCCTTCAGACTGAAGAATCCGATTGTCCTGAAATAAATTGGTCATTGTAAATTGCTTTCTGCAATCTACTGCCCGCCCGCCTTTCCCCTGTATCCGAGCCCGCGCACGAACCGGCCCGGAGTCGCCCCGGTATGCTCCCCGTTTTTTATCACCTGGACGCCATTGACAAAGACATGCAGCACCCCGGTTGCATACTGCTGCGGCTTTTCGAAAGTTGCGTGGTCCGCGATGCTCCGCGGGTCGAACACAACGAGATCGGCAAAGCAGCCTTTCTTGAGCAGGCCGCGGCGCTCGAGGCTGAGATTGGTCGCCGGCAGATAGCTCAGGCGCCGCACGGCCTCCTCAATTGATAAGATACCCTCCTCGTGAGTGTATTTGGCCAGCACCCGCGCAAAAGAGCCATAGGCCCGCGGGTGAGTGCTCGACTTGAGGAACACGCCCTCGGGCGCGGAGGACTCTGCATCCGAGCAGAAGCTCACCCAGGGCAGCGAGATTTCCCGGCGGACATTGTCTTCGCTCATCAGAAAATACACCGTAAGAACCCGGCTGTCGTCCTCCACCATAAGGTCCATGGCGGTTTCATCCGCGGGCTTGCCGCGCATGGCGGCCGCCTCGGCCAGGGTCTTGCCGGTCAGAGGCTTGAGCTTTTCGGACTTGAAACCGGTAAGCAGCATGTTTTCCGGACCCGCCAGATAGAAAAAGTTCTCCCAGTCCTCACCCGGCCCGGCCATTTCCCGTTTCAGCCTTTCCCGGACAGCAGGGTCTTTGAGTCTTTCGATCCAGACCTGGTGTCCACCCTCCTGGACCCAGGGGGGCATGGCGGCATCCAGACCGGTCATGGCGGCTGTGTAGGGATAGATGTCCGCAGTGATCCGCAATCCCTCGGCGCGCGCCGCCTCGATGCGCTGGATCGCCGCCTCGAGCTTGTCCCAGTTGGGATGCCCGGCGGCCTTGAAGTGGTAGATCTCGGCCGGGACCCGGGCTTTTCGTGAAGTCTCAATCAGCTCGTCAACCGCCTCCAGAAATGAGTTCCCCTCGCTCCTGAGATGCGAGATATACATGCCGCCGTAAGCACCCGATGCCTGCGCCAGGGCGATAAGCTCCCCGGTGCCGGCATAGAAACCCGGGGCGTAGATCAGCGCGGAGGCGACCCCGAGCGCGCCCTCCTCCATGGCTTCCCTCACCAGCCCGCACATCCGCTCGAGCTCCTCAGGGGTGGGGGCCCGGTCCTCGTAACCGAGCACGTAGATGCGGGGCGTGGCCGCGCCTATGAACGAGGCCACATTGGTCGAGATTCCCCGCCGCTCGAGGTATTCCAGATATTCTCCCAGGGTGGTCCATTCGATATCGTATTTGATATCCGCCTGGCGGTCCACCAGCTCCTGTTTCATTTTCTCGTTCAGCGGGCCCATTGACTCGCCCTCACCCAGGACCTCCAGGGTCACCCCTTGCCGGATGTCGCTTTGCGAGCGGCCGTCCTCGATCAGCGACTCATTGGCCCAGCTGAGCATATTGATAAATCCGGGGGAGACGGCAAGTCCCGCGGCATCGATCTCTGTGCGGCCGCGGGCGGCTCTTGCGAGCGGTCCCAGCGCGGCGATCGAGTCCCCATCGATCGCCACATCTCCTGCAAAGGCTGGAGAGCCGCTCCCGTCGTAGATTGTGCCATTGCGGATAACCACATCGTATTCCCGGACAGGGGAACATGTCAGACAGAATGTCAGGGCGATGATAAAATATAGAAACCGGGCTGGAACTCGCATCAGGAACGCTCCTTCAGGGGGTAATATCGAATGACAAATACCTGCTTCCGGCAGAAAATGAGGAACGACTCATCGGCAGTTCTCAATGGCGGGTTTATCCAATTAATGACATTATAGTTAAAAAAATGTGTAAACCTATATGAAAAAATAAAGTTTTAAAATGCACGTTTACAAAGCAAAATAATAAATGGTAACAGTTAAAAATGTAATTATTAATTATAAAACAAATCAAATATATGGTTGATAGAAATATTTTAATGAATGACATGCTTTTTAGGGCTTTAGTAAATTAGCTAGTAACTCCTTTTTGATGTCCCTCCTTGTAAGTGGGGAGTTTTACTTAAAAAGTAAACTTATTAAGATTAAAGCACTCTTCACAATTAGTCAATATACAACTATTACCAGAACCTGGTAGATAATGTAATCCTTTTCTATCAATTTTATATACGAAAGAATCTGCGCATACACCCTGTAATATATTTATTGACGTATGTTTTTCGGCTTTTATAGAATCTAGAAATAATTCTTCCTGTGCTGATAACAAGAAAGGATTTATTTGCTGAGGTGATTTTAACTTGTCTTGGCAATATGCCGAAACATTTGTACAAGCAATACAACAATTTTCAAAATGATTTTGGAAAAATTTAAGCGTGTCTTCACTTGGATGTTTAGGGTTGTTTGCAGGACAACTTATAGCAGCAAGAAAAGGCCTATAGACAGCAATAATTTTTTCCAAACAGGTTTTAAGGCCTATTTGATAAGCCCCGTGATGGGATACCTTAAAAAAACATAGTGTATTTAATATTGATTTATTTGTTATACTTAAGCATCGATTTGTAACATTACGCCAATTACGCTGGCCCACAAGATCTCCAGTGAATAAGAACAAATATTCTATTGAATCGACGTAATATCTAAAAATAAAAACATGGCACAGTGAATTAAACGATTCCCCAGAATCACCTGATTTTTTTATTGCAGACCTTAATATAGCCAATGAATCTATTGCATTTGGGGATAATGCCACAAAATCGAGTTTTTTATGTAGATGATCTCGCCATGCAGATGGTTTTGTATTTCCTTCAAAATTCATTGTCAATATAGTTGGAATACCATCTGCTTTGTTTTTAACATTTATATTTTTTAACTTATTTAATGATTCTAGTATTGATTTTCTTAATGTTTTAAGTGTATCAGGATATAGATATTCTAATACAAAAAACCAATCTCCCGGATCGCCTGGTAAATTCGGAATGACAATATTATCTATAGTACAATCTTCATTTTCAAGATAATTTGCTAAATCAGGAAGGCCAGATATATGATCATAGTGAAGGTGGGTAATAAAGAGTGTATTTAAGTGCGTTATTTTGTTTTTTTTTAAAAATTCTATAGAAGGTACAGATTCACCAATTTTTTTGCAATCAATAAGTGAATAATAACATCCTGAATTATCTTGGGTTTTTATTACAACAGAATCTCCCAAGCCTACATTCAATACTATTATTTCAAGCATCTTTTCTCTTATTTTAAAAATTCTTTAATTAATTTTTGCTCTTCTTCATCCAAGTGCCCTTGTTTGAAAGGTTTTAAATATAACTTTTTAGAAGATCCTATTTGACGAACTTCAATGTCGATTCTTGAGTAGAGTTTTACAGGAAAAGGGATACTGGTTAATGGTTTTTTGATTTGATATTGTTTTCCTTCGACAGAAACATCAATTATTGCTTTTACTGGGTCTCCAGATAAATTCTCCTCAAGTCCAACAACCAATGCCGGGTATAAACCAATTACTTCGTCGAGTTGAGCAAGGAGCTCTTTAAGATCATCAGCAACAGTTTTGGCTTTTGGACTTACAATATTAATTGGATAAACTTGACTAACAAGAGATTTTTGTTCTAATACATCAAATATATCATCACCTCGTACGCTTGCTGTATAAGTTCCAATAGTCATACTGGCTATAGCAGCACCAGCTGTCCAATCAATTAGTTTTACTCTAAGGTTTTCCAATTTATGTGGTTCTCTATCTGGTATGTTCTCTACTGCGTTTATTTTTTTTTCTTTCAAGTCTAAATGAGTTTCAGTTAAATCCATTGTATTAATCCTCATTCGAATTTTATAAAATCTGAAATATTAATAATATTAGAAATTTCAAGAGCCAATTTATCTATTACAAAATCTGTTCCACCCATTTCTTCTAACGTAGAAGCTTTACTTGGAATAAGTTGATAATCAAACATTGCTCCAGCAATAAAGGCTTTTTCATCTTTATGGTTGTCTGGATCGATTAATTTAAAAATAAAGCATATTTCATTGTTTTCTTTATCCTTAGGAAAATAATATCTGTTTTGTGCTATTTTTTCGGAATTTTTTGCCTGAATATTGCCAGGAAAGGTCGCTTGTTTTCTAAATTTCTCAAGAATCGTCCATTTAACTTCATTTAAAGGAATATAATAATATTCTACAAGACCGATAAATCTTGCAGCAGGCAGTCCTTGTGGTAAAAGTCGTTCTATCAATTTTAAAGTAGAAGAGAAATTTTTTAAAGTATCTTTTCTAAAATCCTTTTTTTCAAAATCCCTTAACTCAGCCTCCCTTATTTTATCATCTAGAAAAATAAATGGAATTAATTTGTTTTCAAATTTATTATCACCATCACTTTCATTGTCTGAATCAGGTAAAAGTTTAAATAATGGTTTACTTATTGCCAGTATAGTATTTATAATTAAAAAATTATACGTAAATGTTATTAATATATTTCTTATTTTTATTTGCAATTCATTCTTTTTAATAGATATTTTTAAATTTTTGTCATTTGCATCTAAAAATGCATCGGCAATATCGCTAAAAGAATTAGTAACAGTTAGCCTAGCTTTTTCAAAATGATACCCAAACAACATTGCCACTAAGCAGTCTTTTTTTTCAATCACAGCCATTTTTATTTGAGAGTTATTGAGTTATAATTTTATTAAAAAATAGCTTTACGAATGGGTTTAATAATCAAAAGATTGTAGCATATCATTCGATACCTCTCCTTATCCCAAATCAATACCTCATTTAGGTCCAAGAAAGTTCTAATTATTTTCTATCGTTTTGAATTCATTATATAATATTAAAACATTGTTGTCCAGAAAGAATTCTAGAGCAATGTTTTTTCTAATCGGAAAAGGCATTTATTTTTTTTAATCAAAATTGTTTTAATAGATCGCTTTCAGGAAATAATTATTATGTCTTTTTTTGTGTACCTGTCCTTTTTTGTTTTTTAACTTCTTTTAATTTTTTACGTGTTTTTTATAAATCTTACTTTTTTTTCAGTGCGAGTAAATTGAAGGTTTGTGGACGTAGCAATCCTCGTTATCAGAGGGTTCTGTGCCGAGCTTGAAGATTTCCGTGTAGATCAGTTCGGGTGGACAGAACGGGGTGGCCAGGAGCCCTGAGGATTTGCAAATCAGACGGGTGGTGAGCCCATCCGGCGGGCTTTCGAAATCGTGCACCTCGAGTTTCTCGTAGGCCGCTTTCATAAACTCCGCCCAGATAGGAAGCGCAAGCACGCTGCCGGTTCCCTGGTTGACTATTCTCTTGGGCTGGTCGAATCCCACCCAGACCCCGCAGACCAGATCTGGAGTAAAGCCCACGAACCAGGCATCGGTGTAGTCATTGGTGGTTCCTGTCTTACCGCCTGCAGGAATGGAAAAACCCAGCGAGCGCGCGGCGATCCCGGTGCCGTGATCCACTACATCGCGCAGCATGCTGAGCACTATGAAGGATGTCTGGGGACTCAGTACCTCTTCCCGGCTCGGCATGTACTTGCGCAGCGGGTTCCCGTTACTGTCGCGGATTTCAGTAATGGCCAGGGGCTCGACTTTGACTCCCAGGTTGGGAAAAACCGTGAAGGCGGTTATGAGCTCTATCGGATACACATCCGCGCTGCCCACAGCAATCGACTCGACATTCGGGATCGGAGTACTGATCCCCATGCGCCTTGCGTAAGCGCCTACTGTTTCGGCACCTACAGTCATCAGGGTCTTGATCGCCACCAGGTTGATCGAGCGGGTCAAACCGGTGCGAATGGTCACCGGCCCCAGAAAATCACCGGTATAGTTGGATGGCCGCCAGATCGTGCCATCCGCCTGGTTGATCGAAATGGGCGAATCCTCCACTACCTGGCTGGCCGGGATACCATTGTCAATCGCCGCGGTATAGACAAACGGTTTGAATGCGCTGCCCGGCTGGCGCACTGCCTGTACAGTCCGGTTAAATTTGCTCTCCCAGTAGTTCCTGCCGCCGATCATGGCCTTGATATGCCCGTTTTTCGGATTCATGGCTAAAAGCGCGGACTGCAGATACAGGGTATTGAACTTCTCCTCTGTGGAGAGCGAGTCTTTACCGATAATCTCCTTGCGGGTCCGGTAGTGGAAAGGCCGGATCCTGCCCGCTTCTATGGTCTCGACGTACGTTTCCACAGCCCTCTCCGCCGCTTTCTGCATGCGTACATCCAGAGTCGTGTACACCTGCAGGCCGAGCCGGTAAAGTTCTTCTTCCGTGTAGTCCTTGAGAAGCTGCTGCTTGACGTACTCGATGAAATATGGGGCGATCCAGCCCCTGTTTTTCTGCGGGTTGAGCTTTATGGGCAGCGCCTTGATCGAATCGGCGGTCTGAGGTCTGGTAAAGCCTGTTTCCACCATGGAGGCGAGGACCAAGTTGCGACGGTCCAGCGCGTTTTGCATTTTAACCAGAGGGCTGTTGCGGCTTGGCGCATTGGGCAGTCCGGCAAGAACCGCGCATTCAGCCAGGTCGAGCTCGCTCACTTTTTTGCCGAAATAAGTCCGGGCGGCCTCCTCGATACCCCAGGCCCCGCTGCCGAAATAAATCTGGTTGAAATAGCGCTCCAGAATCTCGTCCTTGGTATAGGTGCTCTCGATTTCCCAGGCGAGGATCGCTTCGCGTATCTTGCGGGTGTAAGTCTTTTCGCGGGTCAGGAAAAGCTCGCGAGCCAACTGCTGGGTAATGGTGGAGCCTCCCTGGACGATTTTCCCGGTGACCTGGTTGGTATAGAAGGCGCGGATAATACCCCAGAGGTCGATACCCCAGTGCGAATAGAACTTGCGGTCCTCCACCGCGAGCAGAGCCTGCTTCAGCTCGGAAGGAATCTGATCCAGCGGCACCGGTACCCGGCGCTCGGTGTACAGTTCGGCTATCAGGGTGCTGTCTGATGAAAAGAGGCGGGTCACCAGATTGGGCGGATCAAGCTCCATTTTGGCAATCGAAGGAAGCTCGGATCTGAAGTATTTGAAAAGCTCGTAACCCATGCCGATGGAAAAGAAAACCGTACTCGTGACTACGAGCAGGGTCACCTTGACCAGACTCCTGAATACCGGTCTCTGGTCCGCTCTGGGTTTATTTTTACCGCTCTGGGTTGCCATTGAACCTCGCCTGGAAAATTCTTCAGATAGGAAAATAAACCTTGAAGCCGATTCTGGCAAGCTCTCAGCTAATAGTCCGAATCTTAATAAATGGCTTGCGTTTTATAGGAATATTGGTTATTGAATTCTGTCTTTTAATTTGCCGGACCGGTCTTGAATGAAAAACGACATGAGACAAAGGAGCGGACCATGGCATTCCCCCCGCTCAATGAACAGATGGACATAATCCGCCGGGGCACGGTGGAAATTATCTCCGAAGAGGAACTCGAACACAAAATTAAGCATTCGTGTAATACCGGCAAGCCGCTCACTGTCAAGCAGGGTTTCGATCCCACGGCGCCGGATCTGCATCTCGGGCATACGGTTTCCCTGCAGAAGCTGCACGATTTCCAGGCTCTCGGCCACAAGGTGGTTTTTCTGGTCGGCGATTTCACCGGTATGATCGGCGATCCCAGCGGCCGTACCGAGACAAGGAAGCGCATGACCAGAGAAGAGGTGCTTAAAAACGCCGAGACTTACAAGGAACAGGTCTTCAAGATCCTTGATCGAGACCTTACAGTGGTGGATTTTAACAGTCGCTGGCTCGCTTCGCTGGGTGTGGAGGGAGTCCTGCACTTGTGCGGCCTGTATACAGTGGCGCGCATGCTCGAACGCGATGATTTTGCCATGCGATACTCCGAAGGCAAGCCGATTTCCATCCTCGAATTCCTCTATCCACTTTTCCAGGGATATGACTCGGTGGCCTTGCGGTCGGATGTGGAGCTCGGGGGCACAGATCAGAAATTCAACCTGCTGGTCGGCCGGGAACTTCAGCGGCACTGGAAACAGGAGCCGCAGGTGGTGGTGACCATGCCCTTGCTCGTCGGCCCGGATGGAGTGCACAAAATGTCGAAAAGCCTGGACAACTATATCGGGATAACCGACCCGGCCCGGGAAATGTACGGCAAGATCATGTCCATTCCGGATGAACTTATTTACACATATTTCGAGCTGGTCTCCGCTGTCCCGCTCGACAGTCTCAAAGAAATAAAAGCGCAGCTCGAATCGGCTTCTGCCAATGCCCGCGATATGAAACACGAGCTGGCACTTGTGGTTACTGCCCTTTATCACGGTGACCAGGCAGCAGCCCAGGCCAGAGAGCATTTCGAGCGGGTGTTTGTGCGCAAGGACAAGCCGGAACAGGTACCTGAATTCAGGTTCCCTGCCAGCGGGGAGCCGGTGTGGCTTGCGGGTCTGTTGCGGGAAATGGGCCTGGTGAAAAGCTCGAGTGAAGCCAACCGCCTGATCTGTCAGGGAGCGGTTTTCGTGAATGACCAGCGGGTTCGGGATACGGACCACAAGCTCGAGCCACAGGGAGAAGCGTTCCTGCGTGTAGGCAAGAGACGTTTCGCCAGGGTAATTTTCGTTAAAAGGTAAAAATGAGGGCCAGGCCTCTGCAGACAGGCATAATCTACGGCCCGGTAAACTCAAGGCGACTGGGCCGCTCACTGGGCGTGAATATCCTGCCCACAAGGCATAAAGTCTGCTCGTTCGACTGCCTCTATTGCCAGTACGGCTGGACCGCCAGCCAGTCCAGCCGCACCGCGCTGGAAAAACTCAAGCTCCCCGGTGTTCGCGAGGTGGAAAAAGCGCTCACGGATGCACTCCCCTCAATCTCGAACCTCGATGCGATCACCCTGGCAGGCAACGGCGAGCCCAGCCTCCATCCTTCATTCACCGAAATCGCGCAAACCGCAGCCAGGCTCAGGGACCGCTATCAGCCCAAGGTCCCGGTGTGTATCCTTTCCAATTCCTCGACCATTGATGACCCAAGGGTCCAGGCGGCTTTCGAGTATATCGACCGGAAGATCATGAAGCTCGATGTCGGCACCCAGGCTACATTTCAAAAGGTTAACAGGCCCGGAAAGGAGATCACTCTGGAAAAGATTGTCCAGGGCCTGGCCCGGATAAAACCTGTCGAGATCCAGACACTTTTTTTCGAGGGTCCGGTGAGCAATGCGCTGCCTGAGGAAGTGGAGGCCTGGATCGGACAACTGGCCAGAATCAATCCCGCTGCCGTGCAGGTTTACACTCTGGACCGGATCCCTGCTGACAAGGCCTTGCGTCCCTTAAGCGCCGGTAAGCTGGAGAAGATTGCCGGCGAGGTTCGCACCAGGCTTCCCGGTGTAAAAGTGCAGGTATACTGATCTGTCACTGGCAGTTTCCCATTTCAATATAAATGGAGGTTTCAATGGCCAAACTGGCATTAAAAGGCGGAAATCCGGTCCGGAGCTCCCCCTACCCCGCCTGGCCTTACTGGGACGATAAGGAACTGGAGGCTGTTCGAGGGGTAATCGAAAGCGGCAGGTGGGGCATGGCCCAGGGGGACAGGGTGAAAGAGCTGGAAAAAAGGTTCGCCGCTTACCAGGATGCCTCATTCGGGATCGCCGTATCAAGCGGTACCAATGCCCTGCGGGCTGCCCTTCTCGCCGCAGAGATCCAAACCGGCGCCGAGGTGATCATGCCCGCCTACACCTTTGTAGCCACGGCTACCGCGGTGCTCGAGTCCAATGCTGTCCCGGTGTTCGCGGATATCGATCCGGAAACCTATAATATCAGTCCCGAGTCTGTGGAACAGGTGATCACGGATAAGACCTGGGGCATCATGCCGGTTCATCTGGCTGGCCTGCCCGCTGATATGGACCGCCTGAACAGCCTGGCCGCCAGACATGGGCTGGTGGTGATCGAGGACGCGTGCCAGGCCTGGGGCAGTCAGTACAAGGGCAGGGAGGTCTGCGCCCTGGGAAAGGCCGGGGCGTTCAGTTTCCAGAGCTCCAAGCACCTTACTGCAGGCGAGGGGGGGATGGTGGTTACAAATGACCCGGATTTTTCCGAGCGCTGCCATTCTTTTGTCAACTGCGGCAGGAGAACAGGCGGTGCCTGGCACGAGCATGTCCGGCTCGGGGGCAACTACCGCCTGACCGAACTTCAGGCCGCTGTGGTGCTGGTCCAGCTTGAGCGCTACCCGGAGATGATCGCTCGCCGCCAGGCAGGGGCAAAGTTCCTGAGAGAGAGACTGGCCCTGATCGATGGGATAAAGCCGATCGCGCTGCCTGATTATGTGACCTCGACAAGCTGCCACCTTTTCATGCTGCGGTATGAGAGCGGCGCTTTCGGCGGGCTGCCCAAGGCAATCTTTATCAAAGCCCTCAATGCAGAGGGCATCCGGCCGGCCCACGGGGGCTATTATATCCCGTTGTTCAAGCAGCCCTTGCTGCTCGAGAAGAATCTAGGCCCCTATGACCTGATCACGCGCCACGAATTCCGCGGGCAGGTTATCGACTATTCGGATTTCGACTGCCCGGTGACCGAGCGGGCCTGCGAGAGCGAGGCTGTCTGGCTGCTGCAGAACCTCCTGCTGGCCGACCGCGAGGGCCTTGAAGACATTGTCCGGGCGTTCGAGAAACTGCGCGAGAATTACCATGAGCTTCTGGAGTAACTTTAAACCATGGTCCGCTTCAGCTACTCTCAGGCGGTGCAAACTCTTTACAGCCTGAAGCGTTTCGGAGTAAAGCTTGGCCTCTCGAACATCCGCGCCTTTCTCGACCGCCTCGGCAATCCCCAGGAAAGTTTTTTATCCTGCCACATAGCCGGCACTAACGGCAAAGGGACCTGTGCGGCGGTGTGTGAAGCCATGCTCAGAGCCCACGGCGCAACGAGCGGCCTCTATACAAGTCCGCACCTGGCCTCCATGGGCGAGAGGGTCAAGGTATGCGGACAACCCGTGCCCGAGGAATTTATCGCCTCCTGGGTCAGCAGGCATTACAGTTATATCAACGGGCAGCGGATAACTTTTTTCGAAGCGGTCACGGCCCTGGCTTTTGATTATTTCCACGAGCGGGGGGTGGAGGTCGCCGCAGTGGAGGTGGGCCTCGGCGGCAGGCTGGATGCCACCAATGTGATCGACTCGAAGCTCTCGGTGATCACCTCGATCAGCCTCGAGCATACAAAATATCTCGGCGCCAGTCTGCAACAGATCGCAAGGGAGAAAGCCGCGATTGCAAAGCCCGGTGTGCCATTGCTTTGCGGGGAGAGGCGCAGCAGGGTCCTCGAGGTTATCGCCTCGGTTTGCTCACAAGCCCGAAGCCCTCTGTTACTCTTTGATGACGCGGTGCGGATCAGGCGGACAGGACTCGAGCAAGAGGGCCTGATTTTCAGCTACCGCGGCCCCGGCCTGGAACTGGACAGGGCCAGGGTGGCGCTTTACGGCAGCCACCAGTTGAGAAATGTCGGCCTGGGAGTGTGGGCCGCAGGGTTCATGCTGGCCGGGTCAGGCTTGAAAATGGATCAATCCGCGACACGCAGCGCCCTGGAGAGCCTTGACTGGCCGGGCCGCTTCCAAAGATTGAGGCTTGAAAAGGGGACAGAGCTTGTGCTCGATGTGGCCCACAATCCATCCGCAGCAGCCAGGCTGGTCCATGTTTTCAGGCGCCTCTACGGTGCAGGGAAAGCCGTGGCTGTAGTCGCCCTGGCCGGGGACAAAGACTTTGCCAGGTTCCTGGGCCATTTGCTCAAAATAGCGGACCTGTTTATCTTCCCAGTGGTCGATTTTTCCCTGGGGGACAGACGTGTTTCAGGAGTGAGTCCCCGGAAGCTGAGAAAATACCTGAGGGAAATCTCAAAAGGGACAGAGGTTCTCGATGCGGCCGGGATGAAGGAGGCTCTGGAGCTTGCGCAAAAACTCTCCGGCGGCAGGCCCGTGCTGGTGACCGGATCGTTCCGCACTGTCGGCGAGGCCATGCGGGTGCTGGGGATTAAGACCTGAGCTCCGCGCCAGGCTGGAGACTGCAACAATAAGTGACATTCCTGTAAAAAAAGAGAAATCACAGAAGCGATGAGTAATGAGTGATCACTGCAAGAAAATTTAGCCGCCTTCTTAAAGAAGCTGACTAAAAAGGCTTGAGTTACACTTGAACAGGCTATAAAACATGAATAGGTTGGACAAAAAAGACTCAACCATGTAAATCATACTTGTCACTGCATTAGAACCTTGAGACTAAACAGTTATCTCGAGTTGCCAATGAAACGGAATTTTTCTTTTGCGAGGCTGTGTTGGAGGGATTGAGCCTTGAATTTCAGGGAGCGAGAACCTGGCTCCTTCTGGGACTGCCGGTTATTGCCCTAATGGTTGTCTGGTGGACCTATCACAGGACCTATCCGCCGGTTGAGAGATGGTACCGCTGGCTGCTTCTCACCCTTCGCTCGGCAGTGGTCGTGCTGGTGGGGCTTCTGGTTTTCGAGCCGGTTCTTAAAGTATCCAGGCATCTGGTAAGGCCTGAGCGGGTAGCGGTTCTTCTGGACAGATCAGCCAGCATGCTCCTTCCGGCTGACGGGAGGGGAGGTGACGGGTCCCCCTCGAGGCTGGACAGGATGCGTGAGCTGGTACATGGCGCACAAGGGGAAAACCGGCTCAGCCTGTTCAGTTTCGGCGCGGAGCTTAAAAGCCTCGAGCTCCCGGACAGTCTGGAGCAAGGGGTGGAGGACCGCACCAACCTCGCAACCGCGCTCGATGAGCTAAGGCTGCGTGGGGCGAAGGACTGGGACAGGATTTACGTGATCTCGGACGGTTGTATTAACGCCGGAGCTGATCCGGTATATTCAGCGGAAGGGCTTGCGCCGTTAGAAGCTGTGGTCGTGGGCGCTGCTCCCCAGGTCCCTGATCTCGGGTTGTCGAGTCTCGAGCAGAGCCGGCCGGCTTTTGCAGGCGGAAAGATCGATCTCGAGTTCTCCGTGGCTGTGTACTTGCCAGAATCAGGGGATAAGAACTATCCACAGGGTTCGGTTTGTGACTTTTTCCTTGACAGTCGAAAAATCGGCGAGGAGCGGATCGAGCTCGGGGCCGGGCCTGCCCGATTCGTCGCCCGGACAGTAAGCCTGCCTGCACCGGATGCAGGTGTCTACTGGCTGCGGGCTATTATCAGACGGCTGGAAGGAGAGTGGACTACCCTGAACAACGAGCGGCTGATCAAGGTGCAGGTTTCCAGGTCCAAACGCAAAATGCTCCTGGTCAGTAATTCACCGGACTGGGATTTCACCTTCCTGCGGCGTCTACTGTCGCTCAATGATGACTGGGATGCTGGAGCTCTCCTGGTTTTAAAATCAGAGGATGGAAGAGATTTTATCCGGGGCCAGGACAGTGCGGGCCGGTTCTCGGTCCGCAGTCTGCCGGGCCCTGCAGAGCTTGAGGATGTGGAGCTGGTTTTGCTCCATGGAGAGCTGGGCCGTTTCGGGCGCTCCTTTCTGATCAGTCTGGCAGAGAGGGCGAAAGGCGGAGGATTTGCTCTGGTTTTCTGGCCTGCAGGTGAGCTGAACACCGGCAAGCTGCCTGAGGAGCTGTCCGGATATCTCCCTTTCTCGGACAGGCAGGCTACCCTGGTGCAGCTGAAGGCCCCGGATGTGCCCTCTGTGCTTTTCACCCTGGACCGCTACAATATCCTTACCGGCCTGGGCCAGGGGAGTCAATTCGCAGATCTTCCCCCGGTCGAGTGGGTGTACCGGAGCCTGCCGCTTAAATATTCCGTGGCGGTGCTCGCCCGCACAGGAGGAAGCGCTGCCCCAGGCGGGCAGGCAGAGGAGAAGGGAGAAGTTCTGTTGACCGCCTATCCTGTGGGAGGGACTCATGTAGCCACTGTGCTCGCCCAGGGTCTTTGGCGCTGGCACATGCTTAGCCAGGACGCCTCTGACCGCAGGGATAAGCGCTACCACCGTTTCTGGGAAGCCCTCACGGAATGGCTGCTGTCCGGGGAAAAAGGCGAAGAGCTTGTGCTCAGACCCCGGCGGAATGTTTTCCAGCGCGGTGAAAAAGTGGTTCTTGAAGGAGCGGTAGCAGTAAAAGAAGCAGCCGGTCAACAGAAAGATTCAATAACTGTAACAGTGTGGAAAGAGAATGAAAAAGGCGAAAGAGATACAGTGACACTGGTAAGCCTCCGGCCAGAGGAAGGCCGCCTGAGTGCCGAACCAGGGCTTTTGCCCCCTGGAGTATACAGTTACCAGGGAATCTTGCACTCCGCCGACTCTCCACAAATTGCCGGAGGTGTTTTTGCGGTGGAAGGCTACAGCCCGGAGATGGCTCTAGTTGCGCCTGACACCTCTATTCTCGCCAGACTTGCCCGGACAAGCGGAGGAAAAATTGACGCAGACCTCACAGGCCAGGCACAAATAACCGCCGGAGATAAGGAGGAGATTGTCGGAACCTCCTCCAGGCTCGCTTTCAGCGTGTTGATCTATTTCTTCCTGATCTTCCTTCTTGCCGCCGAATGGACTTTGCGCAAGATAAAGGCTCTGCCCTGAGAGTTTGTGCGGCACTCATCTTCTCTGCCCCCGCTGTCAATCAATAATACCAGCCATTTACATGAAAATCCTTAGTTTATCCCATTCGATCTGAACTTGAAGACCTTACTGTTTAATATCTTATTTGCAGGATAGGCTGTATCATAGACTTTGTGCCTGTGCCTCTGCCCCTTTACACCTTCAGCTTGGATTACCGTGAAATTTTAATGTTCCGTTGTGTCCGTATACGGAGATGAGTGTTTGTTATTAAATGTTGACAACTTTCTTAGCCTGCAATATTTTGAGAGTTCCATACATAAAAGATTTTGCTTCCGGCGTATCCCTAAGCGATACTGACACAAGATTCAAAAGCGATATTAAACGGGGGGTTGCCTGTTAGATCCTATTCCATTTACGGAATGCCGATAATTCGGCTGGCAGTGCGCTGCTTGCCTCGAGTGAGGCGAGATTGCGATGATCGCAAGAAGGGAACTTCGAGAAGCCTGCATCCATTTGACTTTTAGCAGAGGTAGATCTAAAGATGAGAGAAAATCGCAGTCAGGACATCCAGTTGATCAAACTTGCCATACAGGTTGAAAAGGATGGGCTTCATTTCCTGGATCGTTTTGTTGAAAAATCAGGCGGAAATGCACTTGCTGCGTTTTTTCAGCAGTTTAAAGAGGAGGCTCAAGCCAACCTGGAATCCTTTGAAGATTTGCTGGGTTCGCTTGAATCAGCTCAGAGTACGGAAAACATCGAGGAGATTTCTCTCGATGACTATGTCAAGGAGCTGCAAAAAACCAGAAGCGAAAAGTTCTATCCGGCCAGCAAAGTGTCTGAACTGTTTGACCGTTTTTTCAACCCGATCCGCATTCTGGCTTATTACGCCAGTACTTTGGATGAGCTGGCCGACTTTTATTCATCCAGCGCAAGCAACATTTTCTACGAAAAAGAAAAAAAGGTTTTTCTCAGTGTAGCTTCCAGGAAAAAGGACCAGTCTGACGATTTAAATAAGAAGAAAAGGGAGATTATCTCCCGCTTCCCCTGAGCGAAAAAGCTCATTTATCAAGCCTCTTATCGATACGCCCCCCAAGTCCGCTGCCGGGGGGCGTAGGCTTTTAGAGAAAGGAACCCGTGGAGGAACAAAATGCAAATTGAGTTTATTGAGCGCTTTGATTTGACCTCGCCGACTGATCTTCTGCTGTTACCAGTGTTGCAGGGTAAGGTTCTGGACGATCCTTTGGTGTCCGGGCTGAACCTGGCGCTTGACGGTGCCTTGGAAAAACTGGCCGGGCAGGAAAAATTCAAGGCCAAAGACAGCCAGAGCTTGAATTTCAATACCCTGGGCAGGATCGGTCCCCAGAGAGTGACTCTTTTAGGTTTGGGCCCGGTCGAAAAACTAAGCCCTGAAACATTCCGCCGCGCTGGAGGCAGGGCTGCCGAAAGCTTGCAGAAATACCGGGTGAGCGGACTTACGGCTGCCTGCCAGTTGCCTGAAGGTGCGGACTTTACATTAGATCAGGCTGTAGGCGGTTTCCTGGAGGGCCTCGAGCTCGGACTCTACCGGTTCGAAAAATACAAGAGCAAAGAAGATGAGGAGCCATCCTATTCCGGGCCGGAAATGGCGGGACTTTTTGCCTGTGATGCTTCCGGCAGGCCCCAAGGGAAGAAAAAGAAGCTCCAGGCTCAAGCCCGCCATGCAGCTCTGGTGACACAGGGCGTGCTGACAGCGCGGGACATGATAAACGAGATCCCTGAGGTGATGACACCGGAGAATCTGGCAAAAAGGGCCGGGGAGCTGGCCGCGGAGGTGGAGGGAATCAAAGTCCGCGTACTGGATGAGAAGGCCATGGCCGGGGAAAAAATGGCTGCGGCTCTCGCCGTGGCCCGGGGCAGCGAGAACAGCCCCCGCTTTATCGAGCTGGTCTATGATCCCCCCGGAGTTCCGGGAAAGGAAGACCTGCTGGTCATGGTGGGCAAGGGCGTGACTTTCGACAGCGGAGGTCTCAATATCAAGCCCGGTGAACACATGGCTACGATGAAAATGGACATGTCCGGTGCAGCGGCTGTAATATCCGCGATTACAGTGATCGCCCGCTTGAAGCTTCCTCTGCGGGTGGCTGCAGTAGTGGCTGCTGTCGAGAACATGCCCAGCGGCCGGGCCTACAGGCCGGATGATGTGGTCCGGGCGATGAACGGTACCACGATCGAGGTGGGAAGCACCGATGCAGAGGGACGCCTTACCCTGGCTGATGCCTTGAGCTGGGCGATCACCAGGCTCGGCGCAGGCAGAATAGTCGACCTCGCCACCCTGACCGGTTCCTGCGTGGTCGGTCTTGGACCCTATACCGCAGGGGCCATGGGAAACGACAAGGATTGGCTCTCTTTTGTGCTCGACTCGGCCAGAGAGGCCGGTGAAAAATGCAGCGAGCTGCCGCTGGATCAGGATCTGGCGGATGATATCAAAAGCGAGATCGCCGATGTAAAAAATATCGGCGCCACCCGTTTCGGAGGGGCGATTGCCGGGGCGCTTTTCCTGGAGAAATTTGTCCGGAAAACACCATGGGTGCACCTGGATATCGCCGGTCCAGCCTGGGCCGAAAAAAAACGCCACTACCAACCGGCCGGCGGCACGGGGTTCGGTGTGCGGCTCCTGGTGCGCCTGGCCGAAAGACTCGCCGCCAGGGGCAAACAGGATAGTATGTTATGAGCCTTTTACTCTAGCCCCGGAGTATTCAAAGGGCATTATTCTGAAGATCAAATATGCATTTTAAGATTGAATATGGGATGCAGGCCATTAGAATTAAACTTACTTATTTACGTAATTCCGGCGGAAATAATACGAGGTAACCACCATTGGTCAAAATCATTACTGTACTAATCTCGAAAATAGTTTGGAGGAACAGCTTTAAAGTCTGTTTTCCTGCCTGGATTTGTTTGCGCTAAATGCAGTGACTCTATAGGAAGATGGAATGTCTGTACCGCAAGTTGATTTTTTCCTTCGTGTCTATAAATAGTTCTTTCATGTGCTATACGATAAGGTGAAATTGCAACGGAGCCACCGTAATAACCTGTATTGCAAACAACAACGTTAGAATAAACCGTTCGTGATAGTGATTCTGCGATATGGTAAAAAGAGTTAATATCCTTGTTATATGCCAAAACAAATAAATGATGTAGCTTCCCCTTATATATTAAGTGCCGCTCAATATCCATAAAGTCGTAGCATATACAAACACCAAAATCGCCATAGTTACGAGTATTAAATACCCAATGCGTTTTGTTTTTATTATAACTCCATCCAATATTTTTTATATGACTTTTTTCCGTAGGAGCAAGATAAGTTTTATTTAAAAAGAAAAACTTTGCATATCCACTTTTACTGCGACTTGGCCAATAAGGAGGAACAATAATCACCCCCTCATTAGCTACCGTCTTGGCTCTATAATCTAAATTGTAATCTATACCGCATATTACTATTGATCCAACTTGTACTACTATTTTGCCCAATAAATTTAAATATCCTCTTGGCACTGCTAATTCCGGAAATATTATGATGTGTGGTTTTTGATAAGCGTAATAAAGAGTTCTCATTACATATCTTATTTCAGACCATGCAATTTTTTGCTCGGAAGCTTGCATTTGCGGAGGACTATTATTTTTCCAAGCTGCAATTCGATCTACTGTAGTTTCTCCAACACCTACTATTAGTATTTCTTCGTAAAATGAAGACATACTTATTCTTCTTCCTCATCATTTATTATGCTTGGCTTTGTCAATAATTCTAATTTTACGGGTATTAGTTGCACAGGTTCACCATTTTTGACCGTAAGCTGATATTTTTCTAAATGTTGACGTGAATTTTTTACTCTAAGGTAAAACTCATCGACTGCTACAATTGGTTCGGGATCGTCAAGAGAATCGTCTTCGCCATAATGGGTCAACATATTCAATTGTTTTAGCATTGCTGTTTCTCGAGCCCTAGATGTCAGCGAGCCTAATAGCAACGAAGTAGTATTAGAGGAGCAGCGGACGTCGTTTAATAATGTAAAAGGGAAACGTTGTTGAGATCTCCAATTACCTGGAGGATTCCATTTTTCAGGCCAAATAAATGACCGTCTTAAAAGAGCTAACAATAAAAGAGCAGGCCCTCGAATGTGACTATATTCTGCACCTTCCTGATTTATCCAAGATGAATATCGAGGATCTTCAATTAAATCATCTATTCTATTTTGCAAGATAGGGGTATTGGATTCTATATGACTCCTCCAAGCATCCCAAGTTAAAGGGTATTTTTGAGTTATCCAGTTTCTAGGAATAAAAAAGTTTCCTGGGTGGTATGGTACTTCTGTATCCCTAGCAACGTTTTTAAAACTTAGCAATAATTTTCCAATTTCTTCTATTATTTTTAATGCTGTCCATTCTGATAATCGCAGGTCGGATGGGTATTTTTTGTTTTGTTCATTCAACCATTTGGTCCATTGAAACAAATCAATTTTTGATCTGTAATTCATCGTTCGCAATTGACTTTTTACAAAATTTTTATCTGCATTCTCATCTGAATTTTGATACCAATCGTACAACCATCCTTTTCCTTGAGCCAATGCAAAACGTTTGAATTGACTTTTTTTAATTCTTTTTGACAGATTTGATATCTTTAAATCGTATGGATATTTTGCAATAGTGGGCCAAACTTCCTTATTTTTTAGATTTGCATAATTGACATATTTGTGCCAAATCAATCCCGCTTGCTCACCTAATTTATAATTAATTTTCTTCTCTGCCAGCCATACCCAAATGGATATATCGTATCCACTTATATGCGACCAATCCTGATGATTGCTATCCCAGGTAAATGCATTAATTCTTTGACCAAATTCTTCTAAAGATTTTATTGATTCCCGGATCTTGCTTTTGTGGGTTATCTTTTCTATAGAAGTTTTGCATACCTCATTTAATACTTCTATAGCAGAGCCAGTTATAAATTTCAAATTACAATATGAGGCATTAAAAAAAGCTTTGGCTTCACTACTACTCCCAAATTGCAAAGAACAATTTTCCAGCGAGTTTAGAAATTGGCATCTTGCTGCAACTGCATCTGGCGATATATCATTTTTACAAATATCGTTTATTGCTTTTGCAATTTGATCAGAAAGAATCTGATAAACTACCGCTCGCAAATATTCTAAAGCATATTTATTGGTGTCTTTTCGCTTTTCATTCGCAAGCAATTCAATAATCGACTTTATGCCTTGGTATCCAGACAACCTGCAAAATTGTATTGCGAATAGCCATAGGCGTATTTTATCTGGGTAATCATTTATCGCTCTGATGAGTATCTCGTGTATAAAAGCTTCTTCACCTTCTAATCTTTTTTTTAAACTAGCTCTTTCATTTTTTAGATCACTATTTTTTTTTAACAATTTTTTATTTAACTCTTCTAATTCATTCTCATTCTCATCTCTACTAATAAATTCATTTCGGTATTTATTCATGGAGCTTTCTATTTTATCCTTTGATGCTTCTATATTGGCTTTTTCCCTTTCCGTATAATTTATTTCTGCTTCTTTCTGTTGAATATGTTCTGGATACAAGTAACTCAAACGCGATGCGGCAAAAGTCATTCTAGTATCTCGCCTTATTTCAGCATCTGGGAAATCAGCCATCATCAAGTGTTTTAAATCCTCGATGAAATGAGATTGCTCTTCGAAGTCCAAAAGATCAAAAGGTGTGAGAGCAAGGTTAGATATTTGCGCTAAGGTAGGCGTTGTCAATGGCACGGGAAATCTTGGATCATATTTTGTAGCTTGCTTCGCATCACTTTCTAAATCTTTTTTATCTTCCTTTTTTATCTTCGAAGATAGATATCTTCCTAACTCCTTCGGCTGAGTTTTATCAATGTTGAAATCGATGGTCTCGATTTTTTCCCTTAATAATTCGCGGTAGGCAATTATCCAATTCGTTAATTCTTCAAATGAATTACTCAAAAATATATGGTCATCTACAAATCTGAAATGTGCAATAGACCTGTTATTTTTTAGTAAATCACTAACAATATGATCAACTTCCAATAGAGCCAAATTTGCAAGAAATCCAGCCACAAATAGACCCGTTGGAATTCCTTTGAATAATTTTTGTTTTTTTGAAAATTCAAGTTTCTCTATTTCATCTTCATTTAAATTCGAAAAATCCAAATTAAATGTGAGTAAATTATTTAATAGCTCCCTACCCTCCCTGGCGAGAGTAGAATAGTTAAGTATATTTTTTTCAATGATATTTATATTACAGCTTGGATAGAACTTTGATAAATCTATTCCTCCCCAATGCCATTTACCCGTTTTTAAAGTTGATTGCCAATATCCCTTTTTCAAATAAGGAAGCTTATGTTCTTCGGTTAAATATTTTTCACTTTCTAATATCCGATTCTCCGCTTCATCGAAAGGGATATCTTCAATAGACGCCATTTTTTTTATTGTTAGATTGATATGACGTCTATAAAGTGGCCAACTGTGCTTAAATTTCCTGTAAAGATTTTTCGTCGTATGCCTGTATGGGCCAATTTTCAGTCGATCTTTTACATCGGAGATAGAGTCTTTCCACGCTGTCCTATATAACCTATGCCCGTAACTCCAAGGCATCATTTTATTGTCTAACTCTGGTCCAACAATATTTATATACGCAATCCATACGACTTGATCGCGCACATCTATATCGAAATACTGCCTTAGTCTAGTTTGCCCATTTTCATCTTTTCTTTTTGGATGAACTAATGGTCTTAGCGGCGACATATCATATTTACCAGCGCTAAATTGCTCTTCTATTATGCTAAGCTCTCTGTCCAAATGTTTCTCGAAATCAGCAACAGCTGCTTCGTTAAACCATGCGTCTCCAATACGATATAGAAAATACGTTTTTTCCCAAGCCCACAGCAAATTTTCTGGTAAAGTTAATCTTTTAATCAGCTTACTTTGTGGCATTATGTCGTCTCTTTTTGGATCGGAGGTATTCCTCCAAATCTTGTCCCTCATTAAGTTTTGCAACTCTTACAATTTTCCCACCCTTTGAAAAAAGAGTTGTTAATTTTGAAGCTCCTTTTTTACCCGCTTCATCCATATCAAATACTATTATTATGTTGTAATCAGCAAATAAAGAAATCCAACTATCTCTAAAAGATCCTACACCTAATATTCCAACTGCATTGTATCCATTGCCTATAGCAGCTAAAGTATCGGGTACACCTTCAAGTATTAAAACCTTGCTTCTAATTTTTATTTTTTTTAGCACTTCAGAATTATACATAGGCTTGCTTAATCCTGATAAGTTTATATATTTAGGACCTTTAGTGTGGTTAAATCGCCTGCCCTGTATATAAACAACTTTTTCTTGGTACAAAAAGGGAAATAGAATACTACGGTCCCACCATACTAAAGTAGCCTTATTATCTTTTTTCTTAGCAATGCCACAATTGAGGAGACGTTTCACTCCATAAAGTGTAATTAATTTTGCCCAAGTTTCTTTGGGTGCTTCCAACTCACCAATTCTTGCATTTTTTATCAATTCCGCAGAAAAGCCCCTTTTTTCTAAGTAATCAGTACCTTTCTTTGTGATTGGACATAACTCAAGTAGTTTCTCATATATATCATTATCGCTTCCCTTTGGGTAAAATGCACTTTGGATGTCGTATGTTTCCGTCCTGTAAAAAAGTTTTTTTTGTTGGACATTACTCCCTTTTACTGCTTTTCTCTTAAGCTTACTACTATCCATGTTATAACTACACATCAACCATTCAACAGCCTCATTGAAGCCGATATTCAGCACTTTTGCAACCAAATCGATATTTGATCCGCCCTCATTGCATCCAAAACATTTCCAAGTATTTGTATCTTCCTTAATTGAAAAGCTTGGGATTTTATCTTCATGTGTTCCCAATGGACATCTGGACTTATTATTTTTAACGCATATCCCTAAAAGCTTTGCCACATCTATAATTGGAATACCTTTTATCTGATCTAGTTTCATTTTAACCAACTATCGGAGTACTATTAATATAATTTATCTCGCGAACCATCGATTTATTCGATCATTTATACTATAGATATTAACAATAAGAAAACTCTTGATAATCTTTAAACGAATTATTATATTAATATATATTAGTAATCATTATCTTTTAATACGGAGGCAATAATGATAATAAACAACGCACAAGCCGAGAAGCCGAGGACCGTAGCCTATCTAAGAGTATCAATCATAGACCAGGATGTTGCGAAGAATAAAAGAGACATTCTATATTTTACGAACTAAAGAGATTTTGGCAAGGTTTTTTTTCATGAAGAGAAAGTAAGTGGCGGGAAAACGTGGCGAGAAAGAAAGCTAAAAGCGATAATTGAAGATCTTTGTGAGGGAGATCGTCAGATTGTCCCTTAATTTTCACGACTTGTCAGATCGATGCTTGAGATAATGTAAATTCTCTCTATAGCTAAAGAAAAGGGAATTTCTATTTATGCCGTGAAAGGCAACTAGACACTCAACAGTTCGATAGAATCATAAATTATCAGGATGGTTTTTGCCATGGCCGCAGAAATCGAACGAGACTTGATTAGCCAGAGAACCAAGGAGGCCTTTAGAGCGAGAAAAGCTGCTGGTGTTAGATTAAGCCGACCGAAGGGGCCGGGTAAATCAAAACTCGATAAATATCGGGAAAAGATAATCACTCTGTTGAAAATTGGCTCCATCAAAACTTTTGGAGTTATTATGGCTCGTGCAAAATCGTCCTCTTCAAGCTTTTGTAATAAATGGCGGCCAGATTTATGCGCCTGGAGGTGAAAGTATACCAAAACTTTAAGTTGGTCCTCAAAATTCATTTGCAACGGCCGGTTTCCTCTGGCCTCAAGTTCAGGAAGTTGTGATATGGTTTCTGATGCCGACTTGAAAACCTTAGTGAATGATTTAGGGATAAGTTTTATAAATTTTCTTGCAAGGCCTTGGCGTTTTCGTAACTCCTTTAATTTTAAATACTTATACGATATTTGCTGTTAGACCTTTTATTGAATTTTCAAGGAAAAAATTACCTCAATTTATTGTGACGTAAAAAATTGAAGAAATTTGCTCCACCTGCAATTTCCTAACTTGCATTACTGTGAATTAGGGGGATTTAATAATCTGTTACCGGTTTTAAAAAAGGCCCTATTTCTGCAGTCAAATCAGTATTAGTCTCAGCCGGCACCAGTAAAAAGAGTTTACTGCCAGCTCGGGTGAGCAATCGACTGTTGATTGAAAGGAGAATCTAGATTAAAATTCTTTTGAGACTTGTCTTATAACAGCTATAAACCTGATTAAAAAATTTAGCCTGGCCGTTATCATGTCCCGGTTGAATGAGCCTGACTCTCGATCTTCCAGCCGCAGACTGCTCCTCCTGTCCATTTTTGTCGGCCTGGCTGCCCTGGCTTCTGTTACGGCCACTCTAGATGACCTGGGCGTTACCTGGGATGAGCCATTTTACTACGAGAAATGCCGCGAGCAGCTAGCCTGGCTCAATCAGGCGTCCCGCGACTTTTCCCAGGGCAACTGGAGCGCACCTTTCAGCCCTGAGGCCTTATCCAGCCACAGCACATTCAGGCCTCTCGAAGAGCGTATTTATTATACCCACCCGCCGTTTTTCAAAATCTGCAGCGCGCTGACCCTGGTCCTTTTCGAGCATTGGCTGGGACCCATGGGGGCCTACAGGCTGTCCCCAGCAATTATGTTCAGCCTTCTGGTTGCCCTGTTGTTTTTTACAGTCGGCCGGCGTTACGGGATTCTCGCAGGACTCTGGGCGGCGGCAAGCTTTTCACTTATTCCGAGGGTTTTCGGGCATGCTCATCTCGGGGCCAGCGACACGCCGATAACCCTGTTGTGGTTCGCCTCGGCTGTAAGCTTTCACCGGGCGCTCGAGTCGCGCCGCTGGGCGCCTGTTTTCGCTCTTGTCTACGGTCTGGCCCTGGCCACCAAGTTCACGGCTTTTTTGATTCCGCTGCCCTTGACGATTTATGTTCTTTTGAGCAGGCGTTTCAAGGAAGCCTCCTGGCCGGTGGGGATCGCCCTTGTGGTCAGTCCCTTGATCATGCTGGGGATGATTCCCCAGTGGTGGCACGCTCCGCTCGAGGGTTTTTTAAACTTCCTGGAGGGCAGCACTGCCCGCTCAGTATGGGCCTCGATTCCCACTTACTATCTGGGAAAGCAATACTCTTTTAATCCGCCCTGGCATCACAGCCTGGTATATACTCTGTTCACGGTGCCGCCCTTAGTGCTGGCGCTTTTTTTCTACGGCCTGTGGCGCACTCTGCGGCGGCCTTTTACTGACCGGTGGGCCACCCACATGGGACTTCACTGGCTGGTTTTCATGCTTGTGATGATGCTTCCCGGCTCTCCAGGGTATGACGGGGTGCGGTTGTTTTTGCCTGCTTTTGCGTTCCTGGCTGTCATTTCGGCCAAAGGTTTTTATCATTTTGTCACCCGGGATTTGCCGCCTTTTTTGGACCGGGTACCCTGGCTCAGCTACAGGGTGAGAGCTTTGTCGGCTCCTCTGGTTCTGGTTGTGATGGTAATCCCTTCATCCGTGGTTCTGGCTCGTCTTCACCCCTATGAGTTGTGCTATTACAACAGCATAGCTGGAGGGATCTCCGGTGCTCACTCACTCGGAATGGAGACCACTTACTGGCTGGACCCGGTCAATGACAAAGCCTGCCGGTTAATCAACGATACCCTGCCGGATTCGGCTGTGGTTTTCACCAGGAACAACAGTCACTTCGTTTTCCTTCAGCGGCTGGGAAAGATCAAGCCCTCGCTGGGATTCAGCAAATATAGATTCGACCATCTGCTGCAATACTACCGACAGGGTCTGTTCAATGACCAGGACTGGCTGCTCAGCCGCCGGGGTACCCCTCGCGCTGAGCTTAAAGTCGACGGCGTACGGCTGCTGGCTGTTTATAAATATCCGGAAGACTTGAGAGAGATCCTGGCAGCCCTGGACAGCTCGAAAAGCCCGGAGTCGCTTTACGAAATGGCGCTGATCTACCAGTTAATGAGTAAGCCTGACTCGAGCATTCTGAGATTAAAAAAACATCTTGAATACAGGCCCCGGGACTTCAAAGCCAGCATGATGCTGGTTTCAATCTGTCTGGACAATAAACAGCCGGGTGAAGCGCTCGAATACCTCAAGCGGGTGGCCGGAAGCAGGGAAGACCCCCAGTTGTGGCACCGCAGCATGGGAATGGCTTATGAGCTTTTGGGGAAAAACGAACAGGCGATCGCCTCCTACAGGCAGGCCCTAAGCTATAAGAAATTTGATAGTTTTGCGCTGACCGGCGTGGCGGATATCTACTTCCGGATTGGAAAGCTCAGGGAATCGGCTGAATATTATGCACTCCTGCTGCGCAACCAGCCTTTTGATGAAAGAGGGCTCTTTATGCTGGGCATGATCAGCCAGTTGGAGAAAAAGGAAGAGGGAGCGAAAAACTATTATAAAAAGCTTCTGGATGTGAACTCCCGGCACAAGGAAGCCCTGGTCAATCTGGGCCTGCTCGAGCGCAGCGCCGGGAGATTAAGCGAGGCCGGGGAACTTTATATCCGGGCTCTCGAGGTGGACAGCACCTATATCCCGGCCAATTTCAACCTTGCCTCTTTATTCTTGGAAACAGGCAGGCCGGAACTGGCCGAGAGGCATTTCAAAGCCGTGCTGAGAGAAAATCCGGAGCAGAGTGATGCTCATCGTGCCCTGGCGCTGCTCTTCCTTGAAGACCCCAGCCGTCAAGCCGAAGCCCTGGAACATTTTCGCATCCTGGCCCGGCTGCTGCCAAAAGAGGCAAAATCAATCGAGCAAAAGTATATCCAGCCCCTCCAGGCGGAGCTTGCCCATCGGGCCGGAGCGCCCTGAGCAACTCCCGGTTCTGCCTTTTCTGCACCGGACAGGCCTGTTCCGGAACTCCAGGGAACCTGGTTTTTATTCGGGTTATCTCACACTGTTGACCAGACTTTGAGCATTCAGGCCAGATCCCGGTGGCCGGCCATGAAGTTGAAGAAAGAGGTCCGGATTTCTTCCTGGGCCTTTGCCTTTATCTTTTGCATCTCCTCCTTGCCGAGCGGCTTGAAATTCCTTACCACCTCGAGGTTCATCGGCAGGTGCTCGCTCTTGGGCATGCCGACCGTGGCGCTGGTGACAGGGAGGCTCAGGACATAGCGCAGGCAGGTGGCATAGTCGAAATCAGGGTACTTACCCACTATCTCATCCTGGCCCATCACTTTCATGGCGATAATGCCCAGGTTCTGCTCCAGGGCCACCGGGAGGGCCACCTCCTCGAATCCCATGTCCCGCATCCCGCCGGTAGCCACGTTCAGGGCCATCTGGACAGCATCCACCGGGTAGCGGCGCAGGAATTTGACCGCAACATGGCTGTTCGTGTGGCTTGAGATCCCGATCCAGCGGGTGAGCTTTTGCTCTTTTGCCTTGTAAAGCAGCTCTACCGCTCCGCCCTTGACTTCCATGGCCTCCAGGTCACTGTCATCACCCAATGAATGCAGAAAGAGCGTGTCCACGTAGTCGACATTCAGCCGCTTGAGCGAGATTTCAAGATTCTTCCACCACTGATCCTTGTCCCTGGTCTGGATCTTGGTCTGGATAAGAACCTCCTTTCGCCGCGCCGGCATCAGCCGTCCGATCCGCTCCTCGCTCTTGCCGTCACCGTAAGTATGGGCGGAGTCCAGATAAATGATCCCACTGTCAATGGCGGCATTGAGAATCTTCTCGGCAGATTCGTCATCGTGCATCATCAAGCGGCTGCCGCAGCCGAAAGTGAGAATCGGCAGCTTGACCCCGGTCTTGCCGAAAATTCTTTTGGGAAGCGGCGAGGATGGAACCGGGTGGAACCTGTCCTTTTCGGCCAGGAGCGAACCTGGCGCCAGGGAGACCGCCACTGTCGCAGCGGCGCTCCGGGCGATAAACTCCCTGCGGTTAAGAGCCTGCCTGGTACCTTTTTTCGAACTCATTTTACCTCCAGAGCTTGGAATTCAAATCTCCCGGCCAATGAATTTATTATCGGTCAGCCGGCTATGGGGCAATCATTTCAGATACTCAAGTTGTCGAGCCGGGTCAATGCGGTCCTTTATAAATTCGAGAAACTGCGGCTGCCCGGGCTGAGCAAATGCTTCCGGAAAAAGTTTCCGCTTCTGTATCGAAATCCAGATCAGCGCGGATCATATCCCCTTCTTTTGCTCCCGCTCGATTTATATTATGTTAAAATTAGTCAATCACGCAAGCTGTCATAATTTTACAATTCGCTCTTAGTTGAATTCTACAATTAATTTGTTTTCTTTTTCTGTCTCAAGATTGAATAACCGTTCTCAACCGGATGATTTTTGAGAAAAAACTATACAACATAATTATTAAGCATTTTAAGAATAGATGACAATCTCATTCTATAGAAAATGTCTTTTTTATTTACTCACACCGGGTTATAGTCAAGTTATTGCTGAAACAGGCCGATATTAGAGTCAGGGTACTGTGCTCTACACTCGCCCAAGGAGATTATTTGTCTTCAAACCGGGGAAAAAATTGATTTTCCAAAGATCCAAGCCCTCCCTTGGCAGGAGCACAAAAAAACGCGGCTTTTTTAGCTTCCTGCTGGCTTTACTCATCTCAATATTCCTGTTCAGCGGCTGCGCCGGAGGCAGCCTTCTGCATCCCAGACCGCTTATCGGCAAGGACCGGCTTGTTTTCCGCATTGATGACACCGGCCAGGGTGCCACCTATTACACCCGCAATCTCTGGTTCGACGGCGACAACTACCGCTTCAGGGATTCATACGGCATAGAAAGGCTGATCGCGAGGTCCGACGACATTAAGGTGAACCTGATCAGCACTTATGAGTACTACGAGATTAAATAAGCTTTTATTGCCCGATTCCAAGCCGGTCCCATTTCACTCCTGATTCCTGATCTTTTCAGGTATATAATAACAGACACCCAGAGCAAAGAGTATTTCTCAACCGAGCCGTTTTCTTTTTTCCAGGAAAGAGAAAAGGGCTTTGTCGAACGGGGTTTCTGTCGAGATAAGCTGGTAATCGATGAGGGATTCACGGCAGCGTTTTCTGAGCTCGGCGATCATCCTCTGCATCCGGCTGTCATAGGCAGGTTTGATTTCCCAGGAGTTGGCCTGCAGCATCTCCCCTGTTTCCATGTCATGATAGATCAGTTCTCCGCGGCCTGCCAGGCTTATTTCCGTGGGATCGAGGATCTGAAAGACAATCACCTCGTGCTTATGGTGGGTGAAGTACTTCAGGGAGCGCAGGGTGTCCTCGGCCCGGGTGAGAAGATCCGAGAGCACCACGATCAGCCCCCGCCTGTGAATGCGTTCGGCAAGCTCGCGGAAAATAGGCAGGGGTTTTGTCAACCCGTCACAGCTAAGTGTCTGGAGCGCGCCAGTGAGGACTTTCATCTGGCTCATTCTGGCCCGGGGAGGGATGTACTTGCGCAAGGTGTCGCTGTAAAGAGCCAAGCCCACCCCGTCTCTCTGCCGCAACAGAAGGTAGCTCAGGCTTGCCGCCAGGAGCACTGCATAGCGGTCTTTGGACAGAGTGCCTGCCTGGTTGTAAGCCATTGAGCGGCTGGCGTCAATCAGCAGGTAGGCTTTCAGGTTGGTCTCTTCCTCGAACTGCTTGATATAGTAGCGGTCGGTTTTAGCGTAGAGCTTCCAGTCGATATTCTTAAGCTCGTCCCCTGGCATATAGGGACGGTGGTCTGTGAATTCTACGCTGAATCCGTGGTATGGAGAGCGGTGAAGGCCGGTAATGAATCCTTCCACCACGAGGCGGGCGATAAGTTCGAGGTTGCCGAGGCGCGAGACAACCTTGGGATCGAGCATCTGTTTGTCCTGCGGGTTCAACCTTTCTCCTCCAGCAGGCGCTGGAGCACCTGCTCAACCCCAATCCCGTCAGCCTCGGCATTGAAATTAGTGATCACCCGGTGGCGCAGCACAGGCATGATACAGGCGCGCACATCCTCCTCGCCCGGAGTGTAACGTCCATCCAGCACAGCCATGGTCTTGGCGCCCAGGATCGCATACTGCGAGGCGCGGGGTCCGGCGCCCCAGCTCACCCAGTCCTTTATAAAGCCCGGGGCATCAGGCTCCGGCGGACGGGTAGCGCGCACAAGCTCCACTGCATAGCGCACCACTGCCTGGCTTACCGGTACACGGCGCACAAGGTCGGCCAGAGCGAGAATATCCCCGGCGCCCATCACTTTCTCGACCGAGCCGGCATATCGGCTGGTGGTGCTGGTGACGATCTCGATCTCCTCGGTGAGCGAGGGGTAATCCACCGAGAGGCTGAACATAAAGCGGTCAAGCTGAGCCTCAGGCAGGGGATAGGTGCCCTCCTGCTCGATCGGGTTCTGGGTGGCAAGCACGAAAAACGGCTCGGCGAGCCTGTAGGTATGGCCGCCGGCCGTGATCTGGTGCTCCTGCATGGCCTGCAGCATGGCGGCCTGCGTTTTCGGCGGAGTGCGGTTTATCTCATCGGCCAGCACCACATTGGCAAACACAGGTCCCCGGTGGAATACAAACTCCCGGCTGTCGCTTTCACCCTGACGGTCCTCGAGAATATCCGTGCCGATAATATCGGAAGGCATGAGATCCGGGGTGAACTGGATGCGGTTGAACGAGAGCTCGAGAAGCTCGCTCAGAGTGCTGATCATCAGCGTTTTAGCCAGGCCGGGCACCCCGATCAGCAGACAGTGGCCCCGCGCCAGCAGACAGACAATGAGCTGGTCGATAACCACCCGCTGGCCTATAATAACCTTGCCGATCTCCTGGTGAATTTTCTCATGGGCTGCCACCAGTCTCTCGACAACTCTGATATCTTCTAAATTATCTGATTTTTTCTTATCCACCAATTTAAACTCCTTTTCACGTAAACTTATTTTCCAATACTGACAGAAGAAAATGAAAATTAAACTCCGGCATCTTGAAAATCAAGTTTTGACAATCGAGTACGGTTCTCTCCCAAGAAAAAAGGGCTTGCTCATATGCATCCAAGCCCTTTTTGCAAAAGGTTGCCGGCCTGTTCCCAAGTACACCATTTAAATAGTCGAGC
Source organism: archaeon (assembly GCA_035528795.1). GTDB lineage: Bacteria > Gemmatimonadota > Glassbacteria > GWA2-58-10 > GWA2-58-10 > DATKXY01. The sequence continues at coordinate 56,890 of DATKXY010000046.1, forward strand.
GGGCGGCTTGAGAACCTTGTTTTTTCCCGATTTCATGGGCCCTGGTCAGGTTAAAAATGTGGTTGCGCACCCTACGCAGGGCGCGCCAGCCATAGCTAAAAAGAAACTGCCAGTCCCGCTTGCGCCCGGAGAAAAGGAAAGCGAGCTGTCGGGCCAGGAATCTGGGGTGAAAAGCGACCCCATACATCTCGCGGATCGACTTGTAGTACTCCTCGTGCGGGATCGGTGTCTTGACAATCAGCTTGCTCATATCGAAATCGTCGTAGTCCTCTGTGAGCAAGACACCGTTTTCGATGCATTCCAGATGGTAGGGCGTGAAATCGAGCGGCGTGCAGATAGTGACCTGAAGGGTCCGGGCGAGCCCCTTGAACATTATCTCGCGGGCCATCCGCACTGTCTGATCCAGCATCTCCCTGGTCTGCCAGTAGTAGCCCACCATGATAGTGAGATGTGGGTGCAGCCCATACCTGGTGTACCACTCGAGGTTCGGGATGATATGCTTCGCCAGATAGCCCTTGTTGAGCCGCCGCAGGGTGTAATCCTCTGCCGCCTCCAGCCCCACCAGGGCGAAGCGGAAGTTCGCTTTGCCCATAAGCTTTATCGTTTCCTCATCCAGATAGGCAAAGCGGGTATTGAACCCGAAATAGACTCCTCTCTTGTGCAGGCCCCGGTCGATTACGCCCTGGGCGAACTCCCTGGCCTGCTTGCCCCGGTACCAGACCCCCGAATCATCGAAAATCTCTTTCACCCCGTAGTCCTCGATCAGCCTCTGGTATTCATCCAGGCTTTTCCCGACCGAGCGGATGGAAAAAGTGAGGTCCGGACCATTGTAGCGGCAGAATGTGCACTTGCCGAACATGCAGTCGCGGATCACGCTGGTGGCATAGGTGCCCGGTGTCTGAAGGAAGTTGCCGTTTTCATAGGCGTAGTTTTTCCACTGCACCAGGTCGCGGTCCACATCCGGGGAATCATCCAGGGGCTCGACCTGCTTGAAATTCCCGGTACTGCGCAGCTCGCTGTTCCCGGTCCTGATCCAGAGGCCCTCGATATCGCAGGTTTCGCGCCAATTGTCGTGCTGATCGATATAAGGCACGAGCCGCTTGAGGACAAAGTCGATATGGTTGCTGCGCAGGACTATGTCGCAACTTGACTCCTTCAGGGTCTCCTCGGGCCGGCGCATGGAATGGAAGCCTGTCATTACTACGATGCAGGCAGGCAGATCGCTTTTGAGCTTATTGATCAGCCGCCAGTAGAATTTCATCACCGGCGTAGTGCTTTCGAAAACCACCAGGTCCGGCTTCCAGGCAACGAGGTCCAAGTACCACTTTTCGAAAGTTTTCAACTGGGCGTTGCCGTCATCCCAGTATATCTCGTATCCGAGGTCGCGGAGCCAGGTCGCCGCCTGGGCGTGAATCACAGGCAGAAGGTAGGTCGGCGTCTTGAAATACTGGACATTGCGGTTCTGGCTCACCATGGCCACCTGACCGAGCTCGTTCACGATCGGAGGATATGAGATGGCTATTTTCATCCGGTGTCTCCCTCTTGTTCATTATCTGCGGCCTTTTCTTAACTCACCTGAATATAACCTGTTATGCCTGTTTAAAAAAGGGTCTTGGGGGTCCGGTCGAAAGCGCCGTCTGGCTGGCGCGAGGTTTGCGGCGAGACCCGTTCTAAAACTTTTTTATGAAAGGCTGTTCGGAATCCGATTTATGAATTTGATGCCACACTTTCACTCACACCCACATAGAGGGCACGGCATGCCGTGCCCCTACGCCTGGTGTCAGCGGCAAGCAACCCCGAAGCAGAGCTTCGAGGAATTCTTCTCGATTAAAAGAACACTTCTGTGAACAGGTGGTCTGAGTCTATGCCCTGGCTGCGCAGGATCCCGAACGCCTCCTCGACCATCCTGCTGCCACCGCAGATATAACAAATGGTTCCCAGCTCGACCGGATTGGCTTTCAGGTAACCGGTGACCCTTCCACGGAAATCCCCGCCCTCTTCGAGCGAGACACAGGATCTGTAGCGCCCTTTTTCGTAGGCATCCATGTCATAGCGCTCATCAAGCCGCCGCACTCCGTGAAGCAGCTTATAGTCCAGGCCCGGACAGCTCCGCACGAACCCATGGAAAGGAGCGATACCCACGCCTGTGGCCACGAAAAGGTATTTCCTCGATTTGTCCTCTTCCTTTCGAAGGATAAACCTGCCGTAAGGCCCGTCCAGCTCAACTGGGTCTCCAGGGCGGCACTCTTTCAAAGAGCCTGAGACCCGCCCGCCTTCTACCTCCTTGATCAAGAACTCGAAATAAGGGTCGCGGCTGCCGGAATAAAGCGAATACTCACGGTTCAGTCCGCTGCCTGCCACACCCACAGTGCAGCACTGGCCGGCCTTGGCAGGAACGCCGTGGCGGTCCACCCGGAGGACAAATACCGAGTCGGTCAGGTGGCGGATCGACTGCACCAGATGTTTCTTTTCCTTGTTACCCCGGTCTGAGCCCGAGCTTTTTTCTTTGATCGGACTGTCCAAAAAGCCCCTTTATTTTTCTATTTCTTTTATAATATTTCAACCGACCGGCCCGCGAAATCGCTCGGCCAATCTCCTTGAAAAAAAATCAGCAGGGATGCACACCAGCCCCGCTGATAAAGGAAGCTCTGGCCTGTTTCAGATTACCGGCCCTGGATTAAACTGATACATACTCCGCGAACAGTAAAAATATAATCAAGCCTGGGCTTTCATCCTGTTTTCCAGCCTCCCCAGGCCTTCAATTTCCACACTCACCAGGTCTCCACCCTTTAGAAAAACCGCCGGTTTTCTTCCCATGCCCACTCCGGAGGGGGTTCCTGTAAGGAGCAGATCTCCGGGAACCAGTGTCATGGTGGCAGAGAGATAGCTGACAAGCTCGGCCACCGGGAAAACCATCTGGCCGGTGTTCGAATTCTGCATCTCTTTTCCGTTCAGGGTCAGCCGGATCGAAAGGTTCTGCGGATCGGAGATCTCATCCGCGGTGACAATCACCGGGCCCACAGGGCAGAACGAATCCGGGCTCTTCGCCCTGGTCCACTGGCCGTCTTGCGCCTGGGCATCGCGCATGGTGAGATCATTGGCGCAGGTATAGCCGAAAACAGCCGACAGCGCCTCCTTGGGGCCAATGTTTTTGCATTTTCTGCCGATCACCACTGCAAGCTCAGCCTCGTAGTCGACCTTGCCGGACACAGAAGGCAGCTCGATCTGGGCGCCGGGCCCGGCGAGGGCGTTCCTGTATTTGGCAAAAAGGACCGGGCGGTCCGGCAGGGGCGAGCCGAACTCGCGGCAGTGGTCCGCATAGTTCTTGCCAATGCACATGATCTTCTCAGGCCGCGTAAGAGGCGCAAGCAGTCTGTCAGGCTCAGTACCCGGCGGCTCGCTTCGGATGATACTCTTGATTTCTCTCAAGACCTCCTCGCCTCCCTCGATAATCTGCTCGAGATCCCGCCACCCGAAACCGTGAGGCGCGAGATCGATATATCTCTCCTCGTCCAGAACCACAGCCGGGTGGGCGCTTCCATTGACTTCGATCATGGCCAGTTTCATCCGTTATTCTCCTCTTAATTGGCTTACCGGGCCCGATTTGATGCTGAATTTTTATCAAATAACCTTTAGCTGATACCCCTCGAAAGTCAAGCCTTTTTCAAAAATCACAGCACAGTCTCGTTGACAAAGACCGGATACAGGTTTAATCATTTATCTTAAACCTTTGAATTTTTGACCTGAATTATCCTCAAACTGATCTCTGCTCCAGACCATTATGAACAAACTACAACCAGAAGTTTTTTTGGTAACCATTTAGCCGGGATTATTCGCAAATTTGCCTGATGATTTGCTTAAGATATTTTCGGTTTTCACGTTAACTGAATCTCTTTTAAAATCCCCCTCAAGCGGAATTTTATGAATGATCCAGTCCAATTCCCTTGAATTCTTTCGGCAAAAGGAGCACAAGATGAAAAGACTGTGCAGCATCGTGGGAGCTTTGCTTCTCCTCTGCGGCTGTCTCAGCTCCCGGGCGGCTTTATCGAACCTGATAGTCTGGGCCGCGAACGATATGGTGCGTATAGATCCCCTGACCGGCCGGGCCTGGGAAGAATCCGGAGTTTACCCTTTGAGCGACCGCTTAGGGAGGGGCTACCGCCTTAAAAGCGCTGTCTGGGACAGCGCCGCCTCCACGGTGAGTGTCGCCGGGGCAGGCAATGAGTATGTGGCTTTCCAGGTGATTATCGAGCGCCGGGGGGAGGAGCCTCTTACAGGCATAAAGCTGTCCCGGCTTGAGCTGTCCGGGCCGGCCAGGCTCTCCCCAGGCCGGGATGTGCAAATCTACAAAGAGTGGTATATCCAGGTGCGCCGTCCATCGCGCAACTACGCCTTTCCCCTGGGTCTCGGCTGGTACCCGGATGTCCTGATCCCGCTTGAATCCCTTTCCAAAAGCACTCTCGGGGCGGAGCTCTCTGTGCCTGACCCTGGAAACGGCGTGCCGGGACAGCGCGCCCAAAGTTTCTGGGTCGAGATTTATATCCCGAAATCCCAGCCTGCAGGGGAGTACAGGGGAGAGCTCGAGGTATCGACAGCCCAGGGCGAAAAGCGCACACTCGAGGTCCGGCTTACGGTCTGGGATTTCACCCTGCCGGATGAGCTCCATTTCGCCCCGAGCCTCAACAGTTACGGCACTCCCTCGGGCACGGACGAAAAAACGCGCATCCAGCTCTACCAGATCGCCAGGCGCATGCGCTGCGTGCCGGATGAATTCATGCTCAAACCTCCAGTCAGCGGCCAGGGCAGCCAGTTGAGACTCGACTGGACAGAGTATGACAAGCTCTATGCCCCCATGCTCGACGGCTCGCTGTACACAGTGCGCTACGGCTACCGCGGCCCAGGCGAGGGCCTGCCCCTGAAACGTGTCTACCTGCCCTTTACCAGCGCCTCCTGGCCGGTAGGTAAAAAGGGCAAGGGCGAAAAGTGGTTCGAGGAATCCTACCACAAGGCGCTCCGGCTGATCGAGGAGCATTTCGAGGAGAAAGGCTGGAAAGATACCGAGCTGGTCTTTTTTATCAATGATTACGATGAGCCCACAAAAAAAGAACAGTTCGAGGACATCCGCTATTTCGGCACACTCCTGAGAAGCGCGGGGCTGAAAAGAACCGGGCGTTTCAAATACCGCATCGATATCGGCCATTTCGCCGACATCCACACCCGCATCCCGGACTGGAACACGGACACGGTGCTCGCCAGGCTGGGAGATGTTGTCGACCTGTGGGTCACCTGCGGGGGCACGCCGTATGTCAACGCCCGGCTGATGTCCAAGCTGGTGAACGTGATCGGCAGGGATGTGTGGTTTTACACCAGCAACACAGCGGGCGAGCCGTGTATCGGCAGCCAGTATCTGGACTCCGAGCTTCTGGGCCTCAGGACCTGGGCCTGGATCACCTGGAAATACAAGCTCACCACCGGCTGTATCTGGGAGTGGACCTACGGGATGCGGGACAATAAGGAATCACGCTGGCTCGACCCCTGGACAGATTTCCGCCTGGCCGCAGGCAACGGGGATGCCTGTCTGGTATACAACGGGCGGTTTATCGGCCTGGATGAGGTGCTGCCGGCCATGCGGTTCGCCTCCCTGCGGCGGGGCGCCCAGGACTATGAGTATTTTGTTCTCCTCACCGGTCGTTTCAAGGGCAACACAGTGCCTGCAGACCTGGTGGTAAACTCGGTGGTGCGCGCAGCACTGGATGAGACCCCGCAGGAGAAGCCGGGCGACTGGAGCCACGACCCGGAGGTCTGGCTGGCCGCCAGATACCGTCTTGCGCACTGGATAATGGGAAACTATAACGAATAGGGTGTGCTTTTCAGCCGGATTATTCGTGAAAAATGACATGCCCGAGCTGGTGTAGAGGCGCACCTGCGTGTGGGCCCTGACCTGATCTTACGGAGGCGCAATGTATTTTCAATCTCTTTGCCGGGCGGCCCTGGCTGCCGGGCTTATCCTGTCTCTGACACCTTGCGCTCCTGCTTACGCCCGCCATCACCCCATGTATTCGAACGAGGGGATGGTAGCCAGCGCGGAGCCTGTCGCCACCCAGGTCGGTTTCGAGGTGCTGCGCGCCGGAGGCAACGCCGCCGATGCCGCAGTGGCAGTGGGCTTTGCTCTTGCAGTGGCTCACCCGATAGCAGGGAATATCGGAGGAGGCGGTTTTATTGTTTACCGCGAGCCCTCGGGCGAGGTCCACACTCTGGATTACAGGGAGAAAGCGCCGGAAAAGGCTAGGCGGGATATGTTCCTCGGCCCGGATAGAAAGCCGGACAGCAAGCTGAGCACAAAGACCCTGCTGGCTGTTGGAGTGCCGGGCAGCGTGGCTGGGATGCTCGAAACCCTCGAGCGGTTCGGCTCAGGGCGGCTCAGCCGTCAGGAGATCATGGCCCCGGCGATCAGGCTGGCTGAACAAGGGTTCCCGGTTTCCCTGGGCTGGCACGAAACCCTGAGAGACAGCCGGGAAAGGCTCGCCGTACATCCCTCTACAGCCGCTGTTTTTTATCCCGGCGGTAAGGTCCCGGATGCCGGGGACACCCTGAGGCAGCCGGACCTGACCCGGACCCTGCGCGAGATCGCCTCGAGGGGCAGGGCGGGTTTTTACTCGGGCTGGGTGGCCGACAGCCTGGCGCATTTCATGGCAGCCAACGGAGGCCTGATCACCCGCGCGGATCTTGCGGCCTATGTCTGTGTTCCCAGGCCGCCGGTAATTTTCACTTACCAGGGGTACCGTTTTTATGGCATGGGGCCGCCGAGCTCAGGCGCAGTGGTGTTAGGCCAGATCCTGGGCCTGCTCGAGCCTTTCGACCTCAAGAGTATGGGTCATAACTCAGCAGCCTATGTCTATCACCTGGTCGAAGCCGAGCGCCTGGCTTACGCTGACCGCAACCATTTCCTGGGAGACCCGGATTTCGTGAAGATTCCGCTCAAGAGCCTGCTGGCGAAATCCTATCTCGACAGGCGACGCTCCCTGATACCGGAAAATGCGGCCGGGAAAAGCTCCCCGGCCTCCCATGGCGCACCGGAACATTTCCAGACCACCCACTTCTCAGTGGTCGATTCCCGGGGGGGAGCAGCAGCAATCACCACCACGCTCAACGGCGGGTTCGGCATGGGCGCTGTGGTGCCCGGAGCGGGTTTCCTGCTCAACAACGAGATGGATGATTTTTCCGCGGCGCCCGGGAAGCCCAATCTGGCCGGCCTGGTGCAGGGCGAGGCCAATGCCGTGGCCGGGGGAAAGCGCATGCTCTCGAGCATGACCCCCACCATTATCACCCGGCTTGATAAGTCAGGCAACGCGGAGCTCTTTCTTGTCCTCGGGGCATCAGGAGGCCCGACAATCACCACCTCTGTGCTCCAGGTCTTTCTCAACATGGCTCATTTCGGGATGAATGTCCGCGAGGCAATCGAGGCTCCGCGCTTCCATCACCAGCACCTGCCGGATGTAGTCTATACCGAAAAGGCTTTCCCTGAAGACACCCGTAAGCTTCTTGCAGGGATGGGCTACACCCTTGAGGAGCGGCAGTACATAGGCTCGGCAGCGGCTATTGCCGCTCTGCCTGAGGGCTGGTTCGCCGGCTGGGCGGATGGCGTGGGGGCCGGGGCCGGGACTGGGTTTTGATATTATTTTATCCGGCCTTGCAACTTATTGAAGAAAAAGAAGCTACTAGTCTGTCAACTTTGAAATGCAGGGTAATTTGCACCATTGAAATGAGCGAGAATGTGCAAGCCTGCTAACATCAGGCTGGAGGCTGTAGGCTATAGGGTTACTATACCAAGGTTTAAACCTTTGTCTAGGCTATCGATTGTAAAATGTACTCTGTAGATTTGATTTTGCACCCCTACAGTCTACAGCCTACAGCCTAAACACGCACATGTTGGGTAAAAAAGACCCCCCCTGTACCCTGTAAAATTAAGTTGACATAACACTACATATATAAGGAAACCGGAAATATTGACTCTTGTAAATAATTGTTTTCCAGTGCGTTAGAATATTGTGGAATCCCGGTAAGAATAATCAGGAGCAGAAAGAAAGGGTAAAGATATGCCGGAGAAGAAAGCTAAGCTCAAAATACTTTTCCTCTGCACTGGAAACGCTTGCCGCAGCCAGATGGCCGAGGGCTGGGCCAGGCGCCTGAAAGGCGGGGTAATCGAGCCTTATTCCGCGGGTATCGTGGCCGCCGGCTTGGACCCGAGAGCTGTCAGGGTGATGGCCGAAAAAGGGGTCGCCATCTCGGGCCAGCGCTCAAAGCACGTGGATACGCTCCTGGATCTCGAGTTCGACTATGTGGTGACAATCTGCAGCCACGCCCACGAGCACTGCCCGGTGTTCCCAGGCAGGACGCGGGTCTGCCACCGGGGTTTCGATGATCCGCCGAGCCTGGCAGCACTGGCAAACAGCGAGGAGGAGGCACTTTTCCATTACCGGAGAGTGCGGGATGAGATCCATGCGTTCGTGGAGGAGCTGCCCGGGGTGTTGGAGGGGAAAGGGTAAGATTCGAAATATAAAATTCAAAAACAATATTACAGTAATACATTTCCGCTAGCCTAGGCTTTAATAATTTAATAAAGCGTTTTTCAAAAAAAAGTTTTTTGAATAGGGATTGGAAATATTCTCCTTGTTGGTAGTTTTAGAAAAAAGAGCCCACTTTATTTTGGACAGCAGTGATTGAAAATATCAAATCGGAGGAAAAAATGAAAAAAACGACTTTGTTAATTCTATTCCTATCCTTAGCATTTGTTGATAATATCCAGGCAAAGAAAATAGGAGATTTTAACGGAGATGGAGATATAAATATCCTTGATGCAATATCTTTTATAAGAATAATTGTAAATCAAGTACCAGATAGCATTGTCGGACAAGAGTACATTGTCTTGAACGGTGAAGGGCTGAAAATTGGAACTTTTGATGGCTATGAAAGAATAAGGTGCTATTCAGATGGAAATCTGGCGGTTGATATATATGCTACCTCCGCTTTAGGAACGGTAAGATTAATATCAAAAGCTTTAGAAACTTATGAAACTACATATGAATGGAGACACACAGGATATTTTTCAAGGCCATACGGTAGTGCTTGTCTGATAATTCCGAAAGATTCAATTCTACCAAATATTATTACTTGGCAAGTTGGAGATGCTGCACCTGTTTGGGATAATACCAACAAAAAGTTTAAAGTATATGTTTCAGGCGATACTACTTATACATTTTCGCCTGATACTGAAATAAATGCACCCAATTTGTCAGGATTGGTTTGTAGAAATGATTTTGATTCATTGGTAGCCAGAGTTAATGCTATTAGTGCTCTTTTAGGTGCAGATGTGAATAAATTAAAAGCAGATTCTGGAATGAACCCTTAAATCTGGACAAAGGCCAAAGAAAATAAGTACATTGCCAGAAGGAGCCAATAAAGGAGGTTCCTTTATTGTAATCAAACAGACTTTTCCCTGCTCGATAGCAGCACTGTTGCTCTGATTCTGATTCTGTTTTTCAACTGATATTTTTGCTGCAGGTTTATTTGACCAGCGTCCGTTTAAACCACTCAATTTCCTTCTTCCGTATCTCTTCCCGGCTGGGTGAGACCACCGCATCTTTCGGATTTGGCGGGTAGCCGTGGTCGGCGTTGGCCACCCGGATAAACTCGCATTCCACCCCTGCTTTCCGCAGCGCCTCGTACAGGTACTCCGATTGCTCGATAATTACGATCCCGTCGTTCTCTCCGTGGATAAGCAGCATCGGCGGGTCACCGGCGTCAATATAGGTGATCGGATTAGCCATCCGCACTAATTCGGGGACTTCGGTCACTTTTTGGCCCAGCCACAGCGATTCCGGCGAGTCCTCGGTAAGATGCCGCATCCTGCCCGGCTTGTCCTCCATGCGCAGGAAATCCACAGGGCCGTAGTGGTCCACCACCGACTGTACGCTGCTCGAATACTCCAGGTCTCCGCCGTAGCCCTCGAGGTAGCGGCAGCCGCCCGAGGTTCCAAGCAGCGCCACCAGGTGCCCGCCTGCCGACTCGCCGACAATGCCGATCCGCTCCGGGTCGATCCCGTACCTGGCGGCGTTGGCCCGCACCCAGCGGATCGCCCGCTTGCAGTCGTAGACCCCGGCCGGAAATTGAGCCACACCGGAGAGCCTGTAGTTGATACTCACGCCCACAAACCCGGCCCGCGCGAACCCCAGCGCTCTGTCCGCCGACTTTCTACCGGTGCGCCATGCGCCGCCGTGGATATGGACAATCGCGGGAGCAGCCGAGTCCGAGTCGGTGGCATAGGCGATATCCAGCTTCAGCTCGTAGCCGTCGGCATTGCCGAACACGATATCGCGCTCCAAGGTGATCCCGTCAAATTTCTCGATCTTGTCTGCGAAACCGGCGGCTGCGCAGAAAATCAGCGCCACGAGTATCGGAACAGCAATGCGGAATCTACGCGGGACAGCCATCGGATTACCCTCCTCGATATTGTGGGATAGCGGGCATATATTCAAATCTCCCCTGGCCACCTTTTTCCTCAAACTTCCCTGAGTCTACGGACTCTATGAATAAAACTACACTCTAAGTTCAAAGCCCTAACAACTAATCCCATGGCTATGTATTTCCACCCTCTTATGTCTAGATAGTTGGGTGCAGTCCAAGTCTCAACCCTCAGAACTGCTGTTAAGACTATTAATTTAACTCTACCTTTTAAACTCTACAAGCCCCAGCAGAGCTAGTATTTAGCTTTTCAATTCTTCCTTAATCACCGGATTTTTCCTCATCGAGAGCGAGATTCTTCTGCGCTTAAGGTCCACATCACACACTGTCACTGTCACAGGCTGCGAGACTTTTACCACATCCGCCGGGTTCCTTACGTAACGGTCAGCCAGCTCGCTTACATGCACCAGCCCGTCCTGGTGCACCCCGAGATCCACAAAAGCGCCGAACGCGGTGACATTGGTCACCACCCCGGGCAGTCTCATCCCGGGCTTGAGATCTTCCAGCTTCCGGACCTCTTCCGAGAATCTCACTGCTTCGAACTTGTCCCTGGGGTCGCGGCCCGGCCTGGAAAGCTCGGCCAGGATGTCGCTCAGGGTGGGCAGGCCTACGCTGTCTGTGACATATTTTTCGATCTCGATCTGCTTGCGCAAGGTATCATCCTCGAGCAGGCCGCGCACTGCGCAGCCCAGGTCCGCGGCCATGGAATCCACGATATGGTAGCTTTCCGGATGCACTGCGCTCCTGTCGAGCGGGTTGTCGCCATCCGTGATGCGCAGGAACCCCGCAGCCTGCTCGAAAGCCTTGGGCCCTAAAAGGGGCACTTTCATCAGCTCTTTCCTGGTGCGGAAAGGGCCGCCCTCGTTCCGGCAGGCCACTATATTTCCGGCGAGTCTGGGTCCCAGCCCGGAAACATAGGAGAGAAGCTCCCGGCTGGCTGTGTTGAGCTCGACCCCCACTGCATTGACACAGCTTATCACTGTATCATCGAGGCTTCCTTTCAGCTGGCCCTGATCCACATCGTGCTGGTACTGCCCCACGCCGATAGACTTGGGGTCTATTTTCACCAGCTCGGCCAGGGGGTCCATAATCCTTCTGCCGATAGACACAGCCCCGCGGACAGTCACATCCTGGTCCGGGAATTCCTCGCGCGCCGCCCTGGAAGCAGAGTACACCGAGGCGCCGCTCTCATTGACCAGCACCACCGCCGGCCTGCCGGACAGCTCGAGACCCCTGATAAAAGCCTCGGTCTCCCTGCCGCCTGTGCCGTTGCCCACGGCAACAAGCTCCACTCCGTAGCGCTGGCACAGGCTTTTCAGTTTCGCGGCTGCCTCCTGCTCCAGCTTCTGTGACTGAAAAAGATAGATCGTGTCCGAGTGGAGCAGCTTGCCCTGGCGGTCCAGGCAGACTACTTTGCAGCCTGTACGGTAGCCCGGGTCCACAGCCAGCACGCTTTTCCCGCCTGCAGGCGGAGCGAGCAGGAGCTGGCGCAGGTTGCCGGAAAACACTCTGATCGCCTCCTGATCTGCGCGCTTTTTGGCTTCCAGGCGGATCTCATTCTCCATGGAAGGGCCAAGCAGCCTTTTGAAGCTGTCCCGGACAGCCAGACTGACCTGCTCGGAGGCAGCGCCCCGGCCTTTGACAAAAATCCGATCCAGCGCCTTGAGCGCTTCCTCCTCAGGCGGCACTATGCGCAAGGTGAGAAAAAGCTCCTTTTCACCCCGGCGTATGGCC
>DATKXY010000047.1:0-15084 GCA_035528795.1 archaeon
TTTACAATAATTCGCAAGTCCTTATAAATGATGATGTTATATCTCATCCCTATGATTGGGAAATTTACACACCCCGCCCGCTTCGCGGGCACCCCTCTCAAGAGGGGATTTTTCCCCGCCGTTGTCCGGTCCATGCGAAAATGCCCGAATGACGGGCATTTAATTCCCCTCGAAAAAGAGGGGTGGCGACGCAGTCGACGGGGTGTGTCATTCAAATCATCCTGAAGATTAACTTTCAACAATAAATACTTAGCGCTTATGTGGCGCACCCGCGGGTGCGCCCGATTACCATCGAAAAATTACCGGACGACGGGCGGACACATAGGTCCGCCCCTACGAGCTTTGTGGTAATTCGTGAATAATCCGGGTTGATAAACCTTTATGCATCAGGCCTCGACCACCCGGTAATCGATCCGCTGATAAGGCTTGTGCTCAAAGATGCCAAGGCTGTGGAATGTCATCGCATATTCCAGAAAAGAGTTGTGTGTCACGCATTCCCGCACCCACTCGGGCGCCTGATCTCCCTGGGCCTGGATTTCAGCAGTGATATGATCCAGCATCACCGAGTCCAGGGCCACTGGATCCGTGCCGAGAAACAGGGAGTTCGGGGATTCCTCGGAAAATGTCTTCCAGGGCCTTGGGGCCCAGACATTGTTGTGCCAGTTGGCAAACAGGGCGTCCGCTATATTAATCCGCACCTTGTTCCTGATGCTCGGCGTGTTGCACAGGTCTGCGAGATAGCTCTTGTCTCCCAGTCCCTCGTGCAGGCATTCGGGCGAAGGGATCGAGCCGAAATGGTTTTTCATCGCCCCGGTAATCCCACAGCCATGGTTCTTCATCAGGCACAGATTGATGATATGATCCGCCTGGGTATACGCCTTCGGCATCCGGAAATCCCCCTTTCTCTGGTTTCTATCCAGAGTGGGTTGATCCCTTGTAAAGAACACCGACTCGTTCCGGTCCCAGGGGTCTGTGACTGTCGAGTCCACCCACTGCACATTCCGGAACCTGCACCGTCCCTTCATGATCACCGGATGAAACCAGCGGGAGGCATCAAGCAGGGTAATCTGCTCCTCCGCGATTCCCAGGCTGTTTACCAGATCATCCAGAACCGCATTGACAAGGGGCATTGTCTGGTCCATCCGGTTGGTAGTCACATTTTCATCATAGGAGGCGTTGTTCATGTTCATTTTAACTGAAATCTTAGCGCTGCTCTGCAAGTCCGGCAAAAGCATACGCCATGCCTCCCCGGCTGACCGGGCGCTTGTCAGCTCACGCAGACCCCGGTCAAGCATGCCCGCCACTACATCCTCATTGATATAATCGTAATAGCGTTCTGCTGTCTTTCCCGGGTTGCTATCCCCAGGCTCCACTGTATGGTCCCATGGTGCGTTGGCACTGTAATCCCATGGCCTGGTGGCATTCGGGTCGTGGATCCGGACTATTCTGTTCGGGATCAGCTCTTTTCCACCGCACGACAAAAACGGGATCACAGGCCAGGAGACAAGCGCGGCAGAGGAAACTTTCAGGAATGTTCTTCGACAGATATTATCCCTGGTCTTTTTCAATAAATTCCTCCTTTTTTTATCTGGGTAATCCGCTGCTGATGTTTGCCGCAGGGGAACGTCATGCCGTGCCCTCTATGGGGGTGTGAAAGTGCGGCATCAAATTCATAAACCGGATTCCGAACAGATACCTTGCGGCTTGCCGCGGGGTAATTCATTAAAAGTCATCACTCCTGTCAGAAAGCCAAACCGGGAAGAAGCTAAAGTTCAGCTTTCGCTGACATCGGCTATGTGCGAAGCTGAGGTGTATAAAAAACTCCCGGCCCAGGAGAAGGGCCGGGAGTTTTTGTACTTCTCCAATCACACCAGGCTTAGAAGCCCATAGAGATGCTGAAGAAGTTGTCGGCGGAAAGTCTACCCTTGTTTCTGTAGGCGTAGTTGAACCGGAGAACCTTTCCGGCCCAAACACGCTGGAAACCGCCGCCGATGCTCAAGCCGCGCCAGAGCGGATCGTCACCCAGGTACTCGTACCCGAATTGGTCTGCGCCTTCGGTGTACTCATCTCTCTGGATCTGCCAACCCATCCGCATAGAAGCCGAATAGTACGGGTTGAAATTGTAGGTCAACTCTGTACCAGCGGCATAGGCGATCGGGATATAGCTTGGACGGGAGAGTTCACCGGCAACCAGCCAGTTGGTCTTTTCGCTGGTGTACAGGCTGTAGGCCAGCGACATCTTGACTATGGCGGGCAGGCGGTAGGTGTTGGTCCTCAGGTACATCTCGCGGATATCTCTCCTGGAGAACGCCCAGGCATCGCCGGTGAAATTGGCGTACCCCGAGGGCCAGTTCCCGCTCCTGTCTTCCGGACCCACTTCCTTGATCAGGTTGGGACCGCGCATGGTGATATTGGTCCCCAGGTTCTGGATGGCGAAAGCGAACTTGATTTCGCGATCCATGAGCTCTGTGTGATAGACCGCACCCGCGTCGATAGCGAAAGCACTGCCGCCCATGTTGCCCCACATGTCCTGGTGGACATACTTCATACTGAGGCCGCCCGTGAAACGGTCCGAGAGATTATAGGCGATCGTGCCGCCCACCTGGAAGTCATAGGCGTTGAACGTGCTCCCGGTTCCTTGAGGGTTGGACACGGTGGTGACTTCCATGTCCGGGACATCAAGATAACCGAAAAAGCCGCCGACAACCAGCTTCCCGTCAGCCATGGGAAAAGCCGCAGCAGCGTAACTGTATGTAAGGTCCAGCGTATAGTCGACAACTGTGAGCATTACCTCGGGCTGTTCCAGGAAACCCAGTCCGGCCGGGTTCCACCAGATGGCTGAAATGTCATCGACTACTGCAGTAAAAGCGCTCCCCATACCGATCCCGCGTGCGCCAACTGGGATGGTCAGGAACTCGGCCGCACGAACCCCGACAAAAGAGGAGTTCGGCATCCTGCCCTGCTCAATGTACTTATCCAGACCGGCATAGTCCTGTCTGGAGATACCTTGCGCTATCAGCGGCACAGCGACGAATGACAGGATCGCACAGGCGGTAAACAAGGCTCGAGTGGCCATTTTCTTTAACATATTTAACCTCCATTTAGGAAACGAGGAAATTGTCTGATTCCGGTAAAGTTCACAAACCAATTAAACAAGGTTAGTTGATAATGTAGAACTTGCCGGTATACATCTCTCCTCGCGAGTCCGTCACGTGGAAGAAGTAGAGGCCACTGGCCACAGTCTGGCCAAACCGGTTTCTCAGGTTCCACGGTTCGGTACCGCTGTGGTTGTCATATCCGGTGTAACCTTTAGGCACACCCTGGGTCAAGCGGTCCCAGTCGGTATAGTTGCCCCAACCGGAGCGGTTTGCACCGATATGGTTGATCACGTTCACCAGGTTGCCGCCGAGCGTGTAAATACGGATAGTGCAGCGGTCCGGCAGGTTGATGAACTCGATCCGGCGCTGGGTGATCGAGAGATCCAGGAACGATGAAGCCATATACGGATTGGGAACGACCTTGACCTTGCTCAGGTCGGCATTCTCAGGATCCAGCGACATAGCATTGATCTTGATTTCCCACTTGTCTCCCGGATAAGGCGCGTCAGCATATTGAGTGAATACGGTCTGGTCGCCGTTCCATGCGCCGAAAGCGTTGGTGATGGTCATCACAGTCCCGGACGAAGGCATAGCGGTTATATCCGTAAAAGCCCACACTATACCATTGATAGAAATTGCAAACTCGTCCGTATTGTCCGCGGGAATCGTTTCCAGCATCAGGTTGGTACGCTCCGACTTGGAAGTGCCGGCTTTTACCTCATCAAAGAAATCCATATAAGTGCCGCCGGGCATGAATCCCCAGGCCTTGTCCTCACGATACGGGCTGAACGGGACCGATTCCCCGCGGGTCTTATCTGTGACATCAACACTCAAGCCGCCTCCGGCAGACTTCCAGGTCAACTCGAACACGCCTGTCTGGATATAAGACCCGATCGAAGGACCGGTACCGACACGGCTCGAGACGCAGCTTCCGAACTGATTGGCCACTGTCGCTCCGGTGTAGCCGCCAGTATTGAAGTCTATGTACACAGGAGCATAGTCTCTGTTGCCTGCCGAGCCGGGGTGATCCCATAATGCATGAATAGCGTAGTTGACACCGGCAGCGTCCGCCTTATCCATCAAGATGATTTCCGCAGTTGCATCCCGTGTCAGGAAAGGAGAGGCCGTAGAGATCACATTGTTACTGCCGTCCAACAGCGAGATCACCCTCTCAGGGCGGGCCCAGTAAGAGCATCCCCAGTCGACTTCCAATCCGGTGCAGGCTATATAAACCGTTAAATCCTTGGTGATCCTTTCGTTATTTATAGCCTCGAACGAGAAATCAAACGGAGGCTCAAGCAGCTTAGGCGCTTCGGTCAGCTTCCCGGCACCGTCACCTGCGAGTGCGGCTGTGCCTCCCGCTGCTTCGGTTGTTCCAAGGAAAGTCACCCCTCCATAAGAAGCGGGAATGAAATTCGAGGCATCGCTGCGTGGAATCACGTTGTAAAGCCCGGCTTCCCCGGCCCTGTTCCAGCCCTTGCCGGCAGTCAGTGCAGGCAGGCTGAACATTTCACCGGTCACGGTGTCATAATTCTGGTCATACGGCACCAGGGCGTACCAGACTTTCATCCCGTTGCGCATGCGGAAATACGGCTGGTCGTCTTCCATCTTGTCGATATAGAAGAAGGTCAGGTCTCCGGCAGACAGGCTGCAAGTATAAATCATCTCGGAATGCGAGTCGTTCGGCCCCACATAGCTGCGATACAGCCGGTAGCCCTCGAAGTCGTACTCCTGATAATAGCCGTCGGGGTTCAATCCCTTCTCTTCTACGAAATAATAGTACTTGTCCGGCGTCTGGAGGTTGATATCACTCCAGGTGATGGTGACTTCCCTGTCGCCCGGGATGATAGTCAATGCAGGCGCCTGCGGTGTCTCTGGAGTGATGAAAGCGCCTTCGAAGACGTTCACCGCCACGGAGGCATAATGTTCCTGCGGGGCAAAGGCCGTCTGCATCATCGGATCGTCGATGTTCGCGATATCGTATGTCGGCGCTACCAGCGGGGTCACTCCGGTTGGGGAGAACATCATCACCCAGTCCATGCTGAAAGTGTCCCGCGGGGCTACGCCTTTCATCTCACCCCAGAACAGGTAATGGTTCCAGTTATCGCCACCGCCCCAGATCCACTGGTTGTACCTTTTGTGCCTCGGCTCGAGAATCCCAGGCCAGCCGTCAGTGACAAGCTCCTCTGTAAACGGGTTGGTCTGCCCGGTATAGAGGTTCGCCTGGTTCATCACGGCACGGTATACTTTCTGGTAAGACAGGCCCATAGCCAGAAGGTTGCCGGCGCCGGAAAAGCCGAACTCGGTCCCGCTGACTGTGTGGATGTTGATCAGCTTGGTCTCCTGTTCCCCGAGACGCGGGTACTTCAACACTTTCAGACCAAGGATCGGAGGCTCCTGCGGAGTCCAGTTCGAGACCAGCGGGTCCCTGCACCACAAGGAGTTGATGTCCTTTGCCGGGTGATAGGCCCAGCCGAGGTTACTCGACCTGCCGAACCCCATCTGGCGCCAGTTATTGAACAGGATCATGCCGTGCCAGGTCCAGCCGTCCGGCGGTGGCGCTGAACCGTCGGTCCATAAGCCATTTCCAAAACCGGGCGCCCCATAAGCGGGGTTCCACTTCATGTACTCGGTCACGTTCGCCATGTACTGGTGAACGTAAACCATGTTGTTCGATTCGCCGAAATCCAGGAAATAGAAGCTCCAGCCCATGTAGAAGCCGCTCAAGGGCGCGCCCCAGGAGTTGAACACGTCCCCGGTGTGCAGGAACATGGTCTCGGCTCCGTGGAGCACCGGCGTACCGCTCGCTGTCTTGGGCTCCCGGGCCTCGACCGGCCAATCGGCGAGCTCCCCGGCATCGAGGGAGGTCCAGACACGGTCTATCCCTGTGCCTGCGCGCGCGCCGGCTGCGGTCTCCATGTTGAGACCGCCCTGGGACAGTTGGGTCAGCAGGTCACGGGCCTCGACAGAACAGCGGAAAGCCATGTTGTCCCTGCCGCCGGAGCCCAGGACCGCTGTGTCTTCCGGCACGCCGTCAAGGTTCAGGTCATTGGCGGTCATCATCCCGATAGTCCAGGCATCGTTTAAGATAAGGTTGCCCGAGCCTTTGGGAAACTGGATCGTGTTGCCTGTCCAGCTTGCCGTGATCATGGGCGTGCACCAGTCAGTCATCAGGCCCAATCCCACATTGTTGCCCCGGGCCACCCTCTGCTGCAGCCACTCTGCTTGAGAGGGGCTTGCTGAAAGACCAACCAGGGCGGCAAGGGCGAAAAGTTTCAGGAAAAAATTATTTCGCATCATAAGGTATCTCCTGCTTGTTTCACCGCTATAGAGAAAAGCAGAATCAAAAGGCTCTCACCAGGCGCTCCATTGGAATTAGAAGGTGAATTCTAATCCGGAGCGAATCTCCCTGGCTCTGCCCCATAACCTCTTGTCCATAGTGGACATCATGAAGTCTGCGGCAATGCCTCCCATGGCGGATTCCTCGACAGTCAGGATCCCGTCGTTGTTGAAGTCTGCGTTAAACCGAACCCTGGCAAAATCGGACTCAGCCACGTTATTATAATCCAGATCCACTCCGCCGGTCAGATGACTGTAATTCTCGAGCCGGTACCCCTTGGGATAGGCGTAATGACTCTTGCGGTTCAAGGCATTGAAGAGCTCGGCAAAGACTCTGACGCGCCTGGCCTTGCCGAGGCTGAATCCTTTGGAGAACCTGAGATTCAGGTCAACATACCAGCGGCCGCGGAAAGCGTTCAAGCCGCCGTACTGGTTGGTGAGCGCCGGGTCTTCATTGCCGGTATATGCGGAGCCGCCGCGGCTGAGCAGCGGTGTGCCGCTCTGGAGCGTGAGGACCGCGTAAGTCCTGAAGTTCCTGAGAATTGTACCGGCCATGGTCCCGGCCCGGAAATCCTCAGGGAACAGATAGTTGAACTGATAGGAAACCTGGTGCGTCCTGTCCCCGCTGATCGGCGCCAGATAATCAGGCGGCACAAAGATCTCGTTCGAGGTGGCATCGAAGTTCCCGATCCAGCTCCCCTGATTGTATGCGCTGCCGGTGGTCCTGGAGAACTGGAGCGTGTACATCAGGGTGAAAGCGAAGTTATTGGAGAAGCGCTTCCTCAGAGTGAAATCCACGCCCTTGATATTGCCGTTGTCACGGTTGACATAACCCTGGGCCCACTCGCGGACGCGGTAGCCTTTATGCCAGGCATAGTAGTCATTGAAGTAAGACTTGGTGGCCACGTTGCCGTCAACATCGCGGTAGAATGCCACTACATCGAGCACCATGTCGCTGCCGAGCAGGTAGCTCAAGCCCGACTCGAAAGCATCGGTCCGGGAGTACTCGAGACCTCCGGGATTCATAAACGGAGAGCCGCCCGAGGAGCCGGCAAACAGAAAGTCCATGCTGGGAAGCTGGGTGAACACGCCGTAGGAGAACCTGAGCTGGGCCTTGTCCGTAACCGGAAAGGCCACGTCAAAGCGCGGAGACCACTCATAGTGGGTCATGGGGCGCACACGCTCACCGAACTCATCAAGAGCCGTAATACCCCAGTTGGTCCTGTGCTCGAAACCGTCATACCGAATCCCATAGTCGAAAACGAAGTCCCCGAGGTCAGTCCTGTTCTGGACATAACCGGCGTACATCCGCGGATGGTACAAGAATTCGTTGCGGGGATCCCTTCTCTCGGTATAATAGTTCTGAGTGAACCTGTGGTTATCGATATTGATTAACTGGAAGCCCAATTTGGCGCGGTTGGAACGGTTGAGCTGGAAATCCAGGTCAACCTTGTAGTTCTTCTGGTCCTCCCGCAAGTAGCCGTAGCTCATATAGTACAAGGCCTCCCGCCGGACATCGAACGGTGTCTCATAAGGAACGTAATTCTTCCAGCCGGATTCGCCGTCCGGCAAGAGCGATCTCCTCAATTCCTCCGTATTCAAGCCGTCCCGGCCCGGCCAGGTTTCGACCTCGAACTGCAGGTCGTGCACGGACCAGCTCATGAATGTATCGCGCTCCCAGTTGGTTCTGAGGCTGGCGTGATTGATCTGCTGGGAGGTTAACTTCATGAAACGCACCTGGACCATGCCGCTTCTGTTGGCAGACCTGTAAAAATCCCAGTCAGCCCCTAAAAGCATGTTGTTCGTGCGGACCCTTCTTCCATAACCCATGTGAATCTGAATCACGTCCACCGGGCCCTTGAGGCTGGTCCAATACGGACTGAGGTCGAACAGGTTGCCGTACAAGAAGTTGTAGCTTGGATCCGTCCGATCGATTGTGCCGGTATTAAAATAGTTACCCTCAGCCACGTATCCCTGAGGATAGGAATTCTGGTTGCGGGACCAGTTATTCGTAGCAATCAGCTTCATCCCTTCTATCGGGGAGTAAGTGAGCTTGGCCGAGGTCAGGGTCCTGTCGTACCAGTTGTGCGGCAGGCGCACCGGGTTGGGCGGCATAAAAAGCGAAGCGTCCTTGCCGGTCCTGGAGGCGTAGGACTCACGGCCGGTCTTGAACATCTCCAGGGTGTAGGGAGTCGCCCGCTCGCCGAGCACCGGGTCATTGCGCACTGCATCGTTGAGCCGGTCGACAAAGTCCTGGTTGATCCCGCGGAAGCCTTCATCCGCATGGGTCGGGAAATTGTCGGCCATGCCCTGGATTTCGCCGCCGATATGGAAATACAGATTCGGCACCACCTTGATCGGCCCGCTGATCGAGGCCATCAACTGGTTGTAGCCCCAGTCCGCGGTGCGCGGATTGAGCTCATCCGTGGTGAAGCGGACATCGCCTTTGAGCTGCGGGCCGCCTTCTTTGGTGACAATATTGATAATCCCGGACTGGGCGTTGCCGTACTCGGCCTGGAAGCCGCCGGTGATAATGTCCACCTCTTCCACGGCACTGGTGGAGAACTCGAGCGGAGTGGCATCATCGCTCTGCGAGCCGATTTCCATCTCCATAATCCAGCCCTGTCCGCCGCGGAACGGGTTAGCGGTGTAGTTGCGCACCATCACGCCATCGACCACCATGCCTTCCTCGCCCAGGCGGCCGCCGCGGATACGCAGTCCCCGTCCTTCAGCGTCACGTCCACCAGTCTGGACACCGGCCTGGAGGAGCATCATGTCCTCGAGCCTCGTGGCCGGGGTCTCAGTAATCGACTCAGTGGTTAAGCGCCTCCGGGTGGAGGTTTCATCGCGCGGGAGAAGCACTTCGCTTTCACCCTCCACCGTGATACCTTCTAGCTGGACTACCGTAGAGCTGAGTGAAGCATTGATCGTGGTTGTCTGTCCGGCGAGAAACAACTGGCTGGACACAGTGGTTTTCTGGTAGCCGGTATAGGTGAAGGTGATGTCCCGGCGTCCCGGAGGGACGTTGAGAATAAAATAGTAACCATCAGCATTGGTTACATTACCCAGGCGGGTGCCCTCAATACTGACTTGGGCGCCCTGCAGAGGCTGTCCGGTATCCTTATCCCGCACAGTCCCTTCCACCTTACCGGTGGAAAGCTGGGCAAATAGACTAGCTGTAAATACTGCTAGTGCTGCCAAAAAAATTGGCAAAGCTCGGATAAACGATTTTTGTTGCATAAAATCCCCCACTTGAGTATTTGGAAATTCCTGCAACCGATAATCCGGTAGCAAATTTTATGGCATAGGCAGACCTCCTTTTGGACTCGAATATCCTAAAGAAAAATGGGGCAGCAAAATTTTCATCATGGAAATCTAAAGCCTTACATTTCTATTCGTCTATAGCGCCCCCTGTCTAAGTTTTTTAATAAAAGTCAAGAAAAAAAACTTCCTGTTAAAATCCAAGATTTTTTCGGTTATTTTCCCTTTGTTCTGCCAGGAAAAGTAATAATTCTTTTCCAAATCTTCAGCTTAAAAAGAATACTCTCCCTTGGATACTTTTACTTTTGGAGACCTTTAAAAAAATCCCGGGTAAAAAATAGTGTTCTATCCGTGTGGGTGGTTCGCGAACCGCTCCTACAATTGATGCTCTTTGGGTATAGAAACCTTTGAAAAATGTTATCCTTTTACCAAAAGAATATTGTTTGCTTTTTTATAACATCATAAAAATCAATGTATTATTGTAGGGGCGGGTTTGAAACCCGCCCCTACTACAGGTAAAATTTGTCCTGTTACCTGGGATTTTTTCAAAGGTCTCTGTATAATAATATTTTTCACAGTGGTTTCAAAATCTAAATATTATAAATATCTTCTAATAAATATGTTGTCCGGACTCCAGGCACAGATTTAAGACTTTTCTTAGTATATCTTAAAGTAATATAAAGTTCAAGTCATTTATCATACCATAATCTGAGCTGGCAATCTGTCAACAAATAAATGTTTTGATTCGGCGACCGATGTTGCCGGAGACTGAGATCTTTTATTGAAATTTCCACTCCACATTTGAAATCTTGTCATCCGGGATGGAAATCCCGGATTTTTTCAATGCACCCTGAATCACTCTGGTGGAAACTGGTTTTTCAAAGTAATAGTCAGCCCCCAGCTTGTAGGCTCTGTCCTTTATCTCCGGATTACCGTAAGCGGTGATCATAATAATGGTGGTCTGCGGATATTTTTCCCTGATAACGCTGATCAGCTCAAATCCCTCCTCGCAACTTTCACCGCCGAGTCTGAGGTCTAAAATAGCGACATTATAATCTTGTTTTTCGAGCAGCTTTAAGGTTTCCTCTTTGGATTCCACAGCATCTACAATGACCTGATCTTTCTGAAGCACTTTTTTGTAAGCAAACAGTATCGCCGATTCATCGTCTACTAAAAGGATGCGCTTTGCCATGGAAAATTCCTTATTTGACAGAATTGCCTGATTCAAGCATGTTCCCTTAACAAAAAGAATGCCATAATTCTGTTGTCCAATAAGCCATTGATATTTATCGATTTAATCAATTGACAAGGGTCGGTTGGATTCTCATAATCGCAAAATGCGGTTACAATTATGAGAATGTTTATCGCGCTGTTGTAAGGTTCGAAATTTAATTATGATGGAAGGCAATCCGGGAAAATTTCAACTTTCCGTGGATATTTTTTTTAGTTTGCGATATAAAGTGGCCAGAGAAATTCCCAGTATTTCGGCAGTTTTTCGAGTATCTCCGTTGAAGCGGTTGAGGACGGATTTTATATGTAATTTTTCCAGATCTTCCAAATTGTAAACCGTCTCATTATTGTAGGCCAGGGATGATTGTGTATCCAGGCCGGTAAAATGGCTGAGTGCAAGAGGCTCCCCGTGAGCCAGGAGCAGAGCTCTTTCCAGGACGTTTTTTAGTTCACGGATATTCCCCGGCCAGGAGTAGGATTTCAGCAGTTTCATCACTTCAGGCGGCACCTCGATTTCCGGTGCTCCCAAAGTATTCAGCAAGTAGCGAACAAGTCCTGGGAGATCCTGCTTCCTCTCTCTCAATGAGGAAAGATGGATCGGGAAAACATTGATGCGAAAATAGAGGTCCTGGCGGAACCTGCCTTCCCGGGTTCTCTGAAGGAGGTCCTGATTTGTGGAGCAGATCAGGCGGAACTCACTCCTGCGCAAAGTAACTTCCCCGAGCCTGCGGTATGTTTTTTCCTCGATGACTTTGAGGAATTCGGCCTGGACATTCAAGGGCATATCGCTGACCTCATCCAGGAAAAGGGTGCCGCCATCGGCAACCTCAACCAGTCCCAGCTTGTCCTGAGAAGCCGAGGTAAAAGAGCCCCGGGCGTGGCCGAAAAGTTCGCTGGCAAAGAGTTCTCCCTTGAGTCCTGAGCAATTGATTTCCACAAACGGCGAGGAGCTGTAATCGGACGAATCATGAATCCAGCGGGCCAGAACCCCTTTGCCGGAGCCTGTCTCGCCCATAATAATCACGGTAGATTGGTTTTCAGTAGCCAGCGAGGCTAGTTCTTTCACTTTTTTCATCACCGGACTATCACCGAAATAGGGCTCGACCTTTTTGGTCAGGCGCTGCGAGGTATAATGCCTTCTGCGCAAGGCGCCAAGCTCCAGGCTTTTAGATAAGATGACTTTCAGGTTATCCAGGCTGACCGGTTTGGTGAGAAAGTTATCGGCGCCCCGCTGCATGGCTTCTACAGCGAGAGGTATATCGCCGTGGCCGGTGATAACGACAATCGCCGTATCGGGATGCTGGCGTCTTATTTCATGGATCCAGTCGATTCCTTTGCCGTCGGGAAGAATCAGGTCAAGCAGGATCGCGTCGAAGCGCTGGGAAAGAAAAACCTCACGGGCTTCGGCCAGACGTGATGCAGTGCGAATCGCGAATCCTGCTTTGGAGAAGTATTTGGAAAAACCGAACTGAATTCCCGGATCGTCATCAACCAGAAGTAGATTGCGTTTCATTTGCTTTCTTCCTGGGCGAGAGGCAAATTTATTTCTGCAGTCAAACCGGGCGGCGGCTCATTGTTATAGAGTCGTATCCAGCCGTCGTGGGTTTCGATAATACTTTGTACGATACTCAACCCCAGACCAGCTCCCCGTGGACGGGTGGTAAAAAACGGCTTAAAAACCTCGGACATGATTTCCGGTGCCATGCCCGACCCTTGATCCTTAACGCTGACCCGTACCGTACTATCTTTGCCCTGGCGAAGAGAAACAGTGATTTTGCCGTCTTCCGGGCTGTGCTGAGCGGCATTTTCCATCAGATTGAGCAAGACCTGCTTAAGCTTGGAGCTGTCGCCGATTACCTCCAGTTTACAATCCTTATCCGGGGGCAACAAGCGTACGCTTAAGCGGCGATAGGATGAGGATTGCTGCCACAGCTCGACAGCCTCGGCACAGATATCATACAATGAGCTGCGGATGAAATTACTTCTAAGTAGCGGCTTACCGAGCTCCAGGAGGTCTTTCATCAAAGTGGACAGCCGGTCCACCTGGGTATGAATGTGATCAAGGTAAGGTTTATATTCTGGGCTGTCCCCAATATCCTGAAAAAGAGCTTCGGTGATCGCGAGAATCGCATTCAGCGGGTTTCGTACCTCGTGGGCCACACCGGAAGCAAGCCTGCCGATCACTTCCATCTTCTGTGACTCCTTAAGCTGGGCCTCCATCCGCTTCCGCTCGGTGATATCGTGGATGCTGCCCTGGATGTATAGAATATTCCCTTCTTTGTCTCTATGCACAGTAGAGGTAACCAGGACATCCATTTGAGTGCCATCCTTTTCCTTGAATTTCAACTCATAATCCCTGGTAAACCCCTGTTTTTCGAGCAGATTGAGATAGGTTTTCCGGTCTTCCGGATTGACATACAGTCTCACTGCATTTGAATTTAGAAATTCTTCCTGAGTATAGCCGAAAAGATTCACCATTTCAGGATTTACACCGATAAACATGCCATCAGGCGTAGTAATGCAAAGGGCAATCCTGGATTCCTCGAACAACTTGCGGTATTTTTCCTCACTCTCGCGCAGGGCTTCCTCATCTTTCTTGCGTTTGGTTATATCCTCCAGCATCAGGGTATGCAAATTCTGTCCCATGAGACAAGTTTTGGCGTATTTAGGCTGAAAAATCCTGCCACGCGATTGTTCACCTTTAATCCCGAGCTCAATGTTAAATGGGAGTCTGAACTGCTCTATGCTAAAAAGCGATTTGCGAGTGTAAATCTCGATATCGTAAAACTCAGCCGCCCCGCTGAAAGTGTACAATCCGATATGGTTCTGGCGGTCGTAAATGGCGTTACAATCAATGAACTCCAGAGGACGCATTTCCTGGCCGGTTTTCAAGTTGCGCAACCCCCGGTATATTCTGCCCCCGGTTCTTTCGACCGTGATTTCGTATTCTGTATCAGGATCCAGCGATTCCTGACGGGATAAGACATCGGCGCCCTGTTTCTGGATCCTCCCTTCCGTGTTATTATTCGAACCAAAGCAGATAGTATAGCCGATAACATCCGGGATAATAGCCTCCCTGCCGGAAGTGCCCGAGATAATCGCGGTCAGGTCCCGGATGTAATCCTTATCCTCAGCGGTTTTAACCTTATAGGTCAGTTTGATATCCTCATCGGCCCCGCCGTACTCCTCTCTGGTCATCAGACAGCAATCTATATCGTCATGGATATGCGCATCGTGGACTATTTTCAACTTGCCGTTTTGATCCACAATCTGCCAATTGGCGCTTTGACAGCCCCGAAAGCGGTAAACAATCCAGTTCTGATCAATTTTATCCGCAGCGTTAGGCCCCCTATAACGGAGAACCCATTCCCGGCCCTTGTCGTAGGGTAAATTCTCCAAAGCCTTTATCATTTGCTGATTCTTCTTTATCTTCTCAAAATCGCTTCCATTGAATATCTCTTTTAAATTTTTTCTTTCCCTGGCGTATTCAACCACTTTGGAGGTCAACAAAGGAAAGTCGCTGGAATAGCCCACGATATTCCAGTTGTAATCCAGGTAAAGCTGAGGCATATTCACCATGGAACGTATTTCGTGGACTTCTTTGGTGATTTTGTCCAGCCTGGAGAGGTTGTGGGCAAAACGCTTCTTATAATTTTTGAGCGCTATCTCGGCCTTATTTCCCCTCCTGGCCTTTTCCTCAAGCTCTTTGACCTTTTTCAGCAAATCATCATATGTCAATTTTTCTTTCAACATGGACTGATAAACCTGTGTGATTCATCTGTAGAGAGTGCGGGATTGTTTTAAAATTTGCTTTGCTAACCTCTTTAAGTCAAGACCTTTATAAACCTAAACACTCATCCCCGGAGCGAAAAGTTTTTCTGTTCTTCTTTTTCAGGTCAACGGGCTACCCGTTTTAGATAATAACAGTGTTTAACTGCCGCGAATCTCTTAACGGTCTAGCCTGGAGAAGGTGGCAAGAATTTATATATTGAGCCACTGGTTAAATAACAGGGAACTCTGGCAATAAGCGCATGGTTTTAAAGAAATTACAGTCTGAGTCGAACCAGAGCCGAGGCTGTCCCCAGCCGGCCGCGACTAGCTTCAAGGTTCAAATCGAAGCGGCAGCCTGACAGGCTGCCGCTTCGATTTAGTGCAA
>DATKXY010000048.1:0-21112 GCA_035528795.1 archaeon
CAGCCTTTTTGCAATAAACACGCGGGAAGATACTGCTATTACGATAATCCGAGGCAAAAAGGCTGCCGGCCCGCCTGGCTTTTGGCTGATAAATGAACAGGAGCTTCTTCATTTGTAAACCGGTTTTGCTCTTTTTATCAGATAAGTCCGTCTTCGAGTCAAAATTATCCACCTGGAGTTTAGCGACGTGCCTAAGGTCGAGTTTATCTCTCCGAACTGGGAATGCAGCAAATGCCATACTGCGGTGCAACAGCCGGTCAGGGTGGTTGATGGCCAATTGAGTCCTACCTTCTTCTATCTGCCGCAGAAATGCAAAGGATGCGGCAAGCTGCTGGATTTTTATAAAGTACTCCAAGGCTACACTTTGGAGATTATCAAGAAAGCAGACAAAGTGCTGGTTTAGCTCGTGAGAAAAAGTTCCTGGCGCGGCCCTGTTAAAAACTATAAGAAACCTTCGGATTGCTATTGAAATGCCAGACAAAATCCATCAGAGACTATGTTGCCAATATTTCATTTACGCAATAGTGTAAACGCTTCTTCTATTGGTTATAACCTTTTTCATAATCGAGTAAGAGCCAGGGATTTTTATTTCAACAAGCCAGCCCTTTCCCTTTATATGTGTTCAGTTCATTGATTTTGAAATGAAGGGCTATGCATACCACCCATAAGAGGCTCTTTCACTGGAGAGAGCATTAAGAATCCTCCAATAAATCCGCACATTATTTTTTGTATTATGCTTTGAGAGAATCAAAGCCGGCTCAAATCCGGTGGGATCCTGTTTTGATCAATGATTTTTTCTGTTGTCATCCCTGTCAATAAGCTCTTTCAAGAAGAAAACCGGAATGTGAAAATCTAAATCTTCCGGGAATAAAAGAAGCCCCGGAAATTCTCGACCGGGGCTTTCCTTTGGGGCCGCTTTGTAGTCAGGGCAAGTCCATGCCCGGATGAATGCCGGCATATCTTGCCTGTCTTCCTCCGGCCCCTTCATAAAAATATGGGGTGAGCGATGGGACTCGAACCCACGGCCACATGGGCCACAACCATGTGCTCTACCGACTGAGCTACGCCCACCATAAAGCGGTTCAATTGACAAAAATATACGAAAGGTGGTTTAAGCTGTCAAGTAAGAATACCGCAATCAGCGCCCTTAAAGCGCTTCCAGCGGGTCCCCTGCCCTGATCCGGCCGCCTTTGGCAACCCTGGCAAAAATGCCTTCCCTGGGCATCACACAATCTCCCACCTGGTAGTAAACCGAGCACCTGTGCTCGCATTCTTTACCGATCTGGGTTACCTCGAGCTCAGCCTCCCCGATACTGAGCCGCTGTCCGACCTTGAGCTCCAGAAGGTCGATATTCTCGGTGGTAATGTTTTCAGCAAAGGCGCCTGGACTGACTTTCAAGCCCATCCGCCGCATCTTTTCGATACTCTCCGAGGCAAGCAGGCTCACCTGGCGCGGCCAATCGCCTGCATGCGCATCCCCCTCGATGCCCCAGTCCGCTACCAGGTCGGCGAACTCGACCTGTGTTTTAGGAATCCCTTTCTTCCCGCTGATAGAGATAGAGACGACTTTTCCCTTTTGATTCATACGCAACTAACAACTCCGTTTATCAGCGGCATCCCGACTGAGAGTTCATGATAAAATGGCGGCAGGACCTTAAAGTCTGATAGGGCAAGCTCCGGCAAAGCTCAAAATTCTCCTGCAAATAATCCGGGCCGGGACACTTTCTAACCGAGAGCCATGAAAGGTCTATCTAAGATATTTCGTTACAGTAACTTAAACGATTAACTTCAAGTAACTTATAATATTACTAAAAGACAACATACGATTATTCAGCCTCTTATTTTGTGCTCTTTTTCTCTCTCAGCCGCCCATTTCTATCATGGTTCGATCCTCCTGCTCATTTAAGGCTTCAACAGCAGGATGAATAAGAGGTTTCTTTTCCAGGCCCGAGCGAATGAGCCGGGCCAGCTCGAAATCCGAGACCCCGGTGCGCAAAGGACTGCGCAGGTTGATTTCCTCCGGGTGGTAAAGGCAGAGTTTGAGATTGCCGTCCGCTGTTAAACGCAACCTGTTGCAGTACCGGCAAAAATTGTCCGAAAGCGGGGTAATAAAACCGACAGTGCCGCAAAAACCGTCTATTCGGAAATTCTTGGCGACCCGGGAGTCGTTTGTTCCGTCATCTTCCTGGGGCTGAGAGAGCAGCCTGTATTTCCGCTCGATCATACTTTTTATCTCGCCCGCTGAGACAAAATCATCCGGCTGCCATTGATTCGACCTGAAAGGCATGTATTCGATAAAGCGGATATGGACCGGCTTTTTTCTTGCCAGCTCGACAAAATCCATGATCTCGTTATCGTTCATGCCTCTCTTGATCACCGTATTAAGCTTGAGCGGAAAGAAACCATTCTCAAGCGCTTGATCCAGGCCCTCACGCACCTTATGGTAAAGGTCGCGCTGCGCGATTCTTTCGAATCTTTCGGGCTTGAGAGTATCGAGGCTTATATTTAACAGCTTGAGACCCGCGGCTTTGAGATGCGGCAATTTTTCTTTCAGGAGTACGCCATTTGTTGTCATCCCGACAGCTTGAATTCCCGGGAGGCAGGCCAGCTCGCCCACCAGGTGCTCGATATTTTCCCTCAACAGAGGCTCGCCTCCGGTCAGGCGGACCTTGGTCACACCCATTCCGGCAAACAGGCGCGCAAGATGGATGATTTCGGCGAAGCTGAGCAGCTCCGGGCGGGATATCGGTTTATCTCCGTCATGAGGCACGCAATAGATACAGCGCAGATTACACCGGTCGGTGACAGAGATCCGGAGATATGTGTGGGCTCTGCCGTAATAATCAACCAATGGAGAAAATTCAAAACCCATCTTTCACCTTTTCAATAAGGCAGCCGGGAAAATACAGCACATCCAAGGGATTGAAACATTAACTAACCCTCAGGAACGTATGCGGACACAACTAAGCATTGAAATCAAGAAGACACACTCCGTCCGCTGCGCGCTCCACCCCTCTCAAGAGGGATTTTCATGTAAACACTTTATTTGAACGATCAAAAAGGCGCGATGTTGCTGAATAAACGCATTCTATTCGAGAGAGAGAACCGGGACTGTCTAGGATAACTTCAGAACATAAAAAGATTTAACTCCAGCAACATCTTATACTCTTTCAATTTAACTTGCAGGCGAGACTCCGGCAAATAAATAATACGGGGCTACTTTGTCGCACTTGTACGCTCGGTCTTTATGTGCCTGCTGAACCAATCCAGATTTCTATCCGCAGCGTCGAGGATTTGTTTCGGCTCTCTGAGGCCGTGAGGCGCACGCGGATAAACTACCATTTTAACATCGACGCCCTGCCTTTTGAGCGCATTGTACAGTTCATATCCCTGGGAAATCGGCACCCGCACATCTTTTTCGCCGTGCAGAATGAGTGCGGGTGTAGAAACTCCCTTAATATTGAACATGGCAGAGTGATCACGGTAGGCCTGGAAACGGTCCCAGAACTCGCCATTGAAATAATCGGGAATGAACCCTGTAATGTCAGTGGTGCCGGTGAAGCTCATGAGATTGGTGACCGGAGCGCCGATAGAAGCGGCCTTGAAGCGGCTGGTCTGAGTGATGATCCAGGAGGTCATATAGCCGCCGTAGCTCCACCCCATCACCCCCAGGCGCTCCGGGTCGGCCAGGCCGGTCCCGATAAGATAATCCACGCCGGCCATCAGGTCCCGGTAATCCATGCCTCCCCAATCTCCGTAGTTCGCATAGCGAAACTCTTTCCCGTACCCGGATGAGCCCCGGATATTGCAGCGCAAGATCGAATAGCCCTGATCCGCGAAAGCTGCTATCGGATACGGACTGGGGCTGGCAATAAAGCCCTGGGTAAAGACACCTGTCGGCCCCCCGTGAATAATCAGCAAAAGCGGATATTTTTTGCCGGCCTGATAACCGGCAGGATAGGTCAGCAATCCCTCGATCTCCAAACCATCCGAAGACTTCCAGCGAATGACCTCGCTGCGCCCGAGTGGGAGCTCAGGAATATCGCTGTTGGCGCGGCTGACACGCAGAGGAGCGAAACGGTCGAGCCGGGAGATATATGCCTCGGAGGGATTCACTGCACTTTGCGCTGTAAAGCCCACCTGTTTTCGTGAAGCATCGAGGTTAAGGCCTGACATGACATGCCCGCCCCGGTCTATATCTTCCGGCGGCCCGCCGCTTATTGGCAATGCTGAAAGCCGTGTAACCGTGCCGCGGGTTTCGGTGAAATAAATCTTCCGGCTGTCGGCTGACCAGCCCACAAGATTCGGCTGCCGGTCGAATGTCTGAGCCAGCCTGCGCAGTTTCCCGCCTGAAACATCCACGATACAGACATCCGCAGTGAATCCCCACGTAGATGGATCATCACCGGCCAAATAAGCGATCGAGCTTCCATCCGGCGAGTAAACGGGCGAATTCTCCGAGGCGCCTGTCCGGGCCAGCGGCTTGATCTCACCTGTTTTCAAGTCTACTATGGAAATATCGGCAAGCGGCCAGTCGTTCACGTGCGGGGTCGGCATGTGCGCAAAGACGATTGTCTTCCCGTCAGGCGCCCAATCAAAGTCTGCCCCCCTGAGCCCTCCCACATTTAAATTTCCCTTAGTGAGCTGCCGCGCCTCCGGCATCTTGTCTTTATCCAGCGCAGCAGTAATGACCCACAAGCGGTCCATCTTCAAATCTTCATCCACCACTTGTGCGTCATCTTTTCCTTTTTCGGCCTTTTCTTTTTCCTTGGCCAGTGAATCGGACATGGTGAAAGCGATCATAGTCCCATCAGGAGACCATTTGAAGCTGCCGACACCGGTTTTGACATCGGTGAGCTGCCGCGCCTCTCCTCCGTCTGCCCGGATCAGCCAGAGATTATTTTTCCCTGAGCGCTCCGATATGAAGGCAATCGAACCTCCATCCGGAGACCACTGGGGACTGGTGGATGACTTATCGCCGTAAGTGAACTGATAGCTCTTTGAGCCATCGGCATTGGCCATGTAGATCTGTGTCAGGTATTCGCTTTTATCCTCGGTCATCACGGCTTCGGTGACTGTATAGAGCACCCGGACTCCATCAGGGGAAACCTGCACATTGCCGACACTCTTGACCTCCATCATTGCCTTGGGAGTCCAGCTCTGAGATTTTGTTTCCGCTTCCTGGCCTTGGGCCGGGGCGATACCGAAAAGCAGCGGGATCAGAGGGCTAAGCAGGAAAACGGCAATCCGGTGGCTAATACCTTGACAAAGTACAGTTTGTACTACCCTGACCGTGACTTTTACGAAAACAGTCTGCTGCTTGTCCATATCTCCCCCTTTTTTTGCATTCTTGTAACAGGAGCCTCAAGTGGCTCAGGAAGTGAACATTTTTAACTGACCGAGGAGTCTTTAAACTGAAATTCAAAATACAGACATCCCATTCCCGGAAGCTGCCAGAGCCAAAAACCCCAACTCTGGAATTTTCCATAGGGTCTTGAGAACAGAGCAGTCACGACTTCAACTTTGAAAGGCACTACTTTTTATTAAGTTATACATTATCACTCTTTTTGGCAACTTGATCAAGGGTGAAAATCAACAAATCCCCAAAAATAATTCAGCTCAAAACATCGGTGATTATGTCGGCGTTTCGAGGTAAACTATTGCTGATTGATTATTGATTCCGCCAGGCTTTAATATGGTGGGTCAGATAATGGAAGCTTATTTAAAATCCAGGATAAATCCGTCCAGGTTAGAGAAGACAATTAACGGCTTTCAGCAAAACCAGCGGCCAAAAGCGCCTGTGCGTGATTACTCCTGATCGAAAAGGAGGATTTTTCAACAGCAGGGTTATCCGGAACGAATGCCGGTTGTATCTTTCAGTGGTCGCAGGGATTTTCTCCGGTTCGGAGCGTGCCTTCAAGATATTTCTTGACAATATTCTCAGGCGATTCCACCGAAACGCCCAGCACAACTTTGATATTGCTGCTTTCAAAAAGCTGCCGGGCCTTCATTCCCATTCCGCCGGCAATTATCACGCTCACCCCGTGACCGGCGAGCCAGGGAGGCAATAAACCCGGCTGGTGAGGAGGGGCTTGAACAGACTCTTTTTTGACGATTTTCTTGGTTTGAGGGTCTAGATCAATGAACGCAAATTCCTCACAGTGGGCAAAATGACCGGCCAGTTTGCCTCCTGAGATGGGAATTGCTATTCGCTCGTTCTTTTTACTTTCTAACTCAGTCAGATCAGATCTTTTCGTCTGCATAAAAACATTCCTTGTAAAAGAAATATCAGAAATAATAAAAAGAGCAGCTTTTATCTGTGCATGCTTCTCAGGCTTTCCCTGAGATATTTTTTTCAAAATAAATTTTTTATTTTTGAATCGACTTGCCGCAAATCAGCGGGCAAGCGAATCAGCCTATAAGTCCGGCGGTCAAAGGCGGAGCCTAAACCGGCCAGGTCCGCCTTTGACACCCCCCTTTCATTCACCGGACTTCTCTCGAGATAAAGTTTTTACTCCTCTTTGGCTTGAGACTCAAGCTCATTGATTCTCTTGTTTATGTTTCCCAAGACTCCCTGTAGATCCTCGGCCTGTGTTTTCAGGACTTCCAGCTCTTGCTCCGGGGAGCTATCAGCCGCCGGTCGGGTACCCGGTTTCCGTAGAAAGGAACTCCAAGGACAGGCGCCCTTCCGGCGCGAGCCCAGCCGGGAAGACCGGTGGCATAGTAACAGTGGCGCCATCCCATGCCGCGCCCACGGCCTGAACCCATGCCGATACCCGGAACCGGATTCATATATCCCGGCACAGTATAACCGGCGCAATAGCCAGCGCCTCTTCCAGTCAGCGGACCGAATCCCATCGGTCCTGTTCGATTTCCAAAAGGCATCATTCTCTCTCTTTTTTCAGGTTAACAAGCTTATTCCCTGGTCATTATCGAGCCGCACTTTGGACAGGTCAGCTGATTACAGGGCTGTCCGCGAACGTGCGGGACTTTGTGACCGCAGTTGGTACAAATACAAAAGCCGACCGGTCCAGCTCCGACCGGACCGGACATCTGGCCGCCTCCTCCACCCTGAGGCGGTCCTGTGCCATCACCTCTGGGCATAATTCCACCTCTCTTTAAATCAATTAATTACCTTCCCCCGCGAAAGCGCATCCTTCTGCCGCAACAACCCGGCATCCGGAGCCAGGCATCTGAAAGCCTTCCATCAAGATAGTCCTGAAGAACTGTATCTGCTTCCCCGGTGAGAAAAGGGATTACCTTGATCTTCGAGCTTGAGAGCATAAAGGCGAGCGGTCTTGAGATAGCTCCGCAGAGCAGCACATTAACGCCCAAATTGCTGAGCTTCAGCGCCCGCTGGGGTAAAACCGCCTCTCCCACCAGTTCCTCAGTACGGGAGATTTCTCTGCCATTTTCGATTTCGATCAGGATAATTTTCCGGGCGGTATCGAAAACAGGAGAAATCCTGCCCTGCCAGACTGGTAGCGCAATTCGCATAAAGTCATATCTCCGACAGATTTTGATGCAATGGGTATGCCAGATGATTGACATTCTCCCAAGGCAATTGATAACTATATGTTTTTAAGGGATTAAGAAATCATGAAAGACCTGGGAGGTGGGAAAAACAAGCTTAATCAGTGTAGCATTATGCTACTATAATTGGAGATATAGTAGCATTAATGCAACTCTATTCTTTAACTGAACGCCCATCCACAGCAGGCAGCTCGAGGCCCAGAGTTTTTATTTTCCTGAAAAGGGTGGTCTTATGAATTCCGAGCTCTGCTGCGGCCGCCGAACGGTTCCAATTGTTGCGCTTGAGAGCATCCCAGATCAGACGTCTCTCCATCTGCTTCAGGCTGGAGTCTTTAGCCAGGGGACCGAACTCGGATTCCGCTGGAGGCTGCAGATAGTCGGGCAGGTATTGGGTTTCGATCATTCCGCCAGGGCAGAGCACAAAGGCGTGCTCGATAATGTTTTCAAGTTCGCGTACATTGCCTGGATAATCATGCTTCACCAGGATCGCCATAGTACGGCCCGAGACGCCGGAAATATCTTTTTCGCGCAAACAGTTGAAGCGGTTAATAAAATGCTCCAGCAGAAGGGGGATATCCTCTTTTCTCCGGCGCAATGGTGTCAGCTTGATCCGCACCACATTGACCCGGTAGTAAAGGTCCTGGCGGAAGCTTCCCTGCTTGACCAGCTCGGCCAGGGATTTGTTGGTGGCGGTAACTATACGCACGTTCGCCTGGACCGTTTGGGTGGCTCCAAGCGGCTCAAATGTTTTCTCCTGAAGCACTCTCAGGAGCCGCACCTGGAGAGCCGGGGACACATCCCCGATCTCGTCGAGAAAAATCGTTCCTCCCTCGGCCAGGGCGAACCGGCCGGGCTTGTCCTGCCTGGCATCAGTAAAAGCTCCTTTTTTGTATCCGAAAAGCTCCGATTCGAGCAGGGTGTCAGGCAAAGCCCCAAGATTTACCACTACAAAAGGCCCGCCCCTGCGGTTACTCAAGTTATGGATAGCCCTGGCGAAAAGCTCTTTGCCGGTGCCGCTCTCTCCCTCGATCAAAACCGTGCTGTCAGAGACTGAGATTTCGGGGAGGATCTCGAAAAGGCGCTGCATTTCGTGGTTTTTGCTGATTATATCGGCAAAAGTGTAGCGGCCGGAGAGCTCCTTGCGCAATTCCTCCACTAGGCTCAAGTCGCGGAAAGTTTCCACTCCGCCGATAACCTGCCCCCTCTCTTTAAGCAGTGCCGTAGAAATGCTGATCGGCAACTGGTCTCCTTGCGCATCTATGATATAAACTGTCTTATTGACCACAGGTTTGCCTGTTTCCATGGTTTGCCGCAAAGCGCAGTCCGCCTCGCAGATCGATGCGTGAAACACATCGCAGCACAGTTTGCCGATCGCCTCTTCGCGGGGAACCCTGGTGATATGCTCTGCAGACCGGTTGAAAGAGGTGATACGCCAGTTCTTGTCCACAGTAAAAACTCCGTCAGCGATAGAATCAAAAATGGTGGCCACCTGCCCGGGCGACAGCATATTCGACTTATCCACTGGAGTTGTTTTCTCCGGACTCATCCATGCTCCAAAAATTTTTAAATAAACTTTACTTTTTAGCTAATCTTAAAATTATAAAAATGTTGATCACAATCAATCAAGAATTTTATTTTTCATCCCCACTCACTCTATCGGCTCTGCTTTATCTCCGACAAGCGGATTGTCAAAAGGTATTATTTCATCTTCCTCCTCCTTGCCGGTTTTTAGCTCCGGTCCTACCCCCAGGAATACTAAAGGGGACCGCCTTTCCACTATTAAAGGCGAATTGATCCTGGTTGACCTTACTATTGCAGTTTTTTCCTGCACTTTTATCACTTCACCTGTCCCTTTGACATTTTTTACCAACTCTATTTTTCCATGTGTTTCCGAATCTTTCGATTCCTCTTCGCTCAAGCCGTAAATCTGGAAAATCTGTCCCCTTTTTACTCTATCCAGACTTCCCCTGTCTATCACCAGATTATATTTGTCAAGAACTTCTATCACTTCAGCCAAAAAATTCTCAGACCCGGCTTTCGGCTCAGGATTGTTTACCTGGTCATTCTTCTTAGTCATTCAGCACCTGCTTTCATACTATAATTTGCATTGAAATGTAAAGGGAGCCTTTTAGAAATTACTTTAAATCTCATTAATATCAATTTGAAAATTAATCAGTTATCAACTCAAGACAGATATAATACTTGATTAGTATTCAACAGTATCCCTTTCAGCTTTCCTCCCATGTCATCCTGAACCGATTTGCGCCGCGATTAAGAATATCAGATTATGATCGCCCCTTGTTGTGATAAGACTTCTCTCAGTTTTTGCGGATCCACCTGGGCGAAAGTCGTCTTTGAATCAAGCGCCAGACAGGCTGCCGTACCCGCTGCCTGGCCGGTCTGGTTGCAGTTGATCATCACCCTGACCGCCCCGAACGCTCCCGGGTCCGCATCCAGTATCCGTCCGGCGACCAGCACGTTTTTTGAATCCCGGGGAACCAGTGAGGAATAAGGAATCTGATAGAAGGTAGGATTTTCCGGGAGCTCTTCTCTCCACCTGCCCTCTTCCCTGTTTCCCTCGATCCCGGCCAAAACCTCGGTCCCGTCAAGGTAGCGGAAAATGAGCCCCTCCCGGTCAGCCAGATGGATATCGACACGGTAGCTGCCATTGGCAATCGCATCAGGGAATCTCTTTCCATAGAGGACTTCTTGCTCTGTAAGCTGGTGCAGGCAGCGGGCGTGGCGGGTCTCCCGAATGCCGATTTTAGCCGGCAGAGTGACCAGGGGCTGGAATTGATCATGGATAAAATTTTCCCGCAGGATATCGCAGATCGCCCTCACCTGTCGGCGCCCATCCATCTCAGCCTGGGTGAGCTGTTCGGCCACGCTGCAGTCAGCGCCGAAAACCCTGGTCCCTGCAAGCATATACTCGTCAAGCGAGCCCGGCACCGGGGCCCCCCATGCAAAACCTTTTTTCAAGGCCAGAGGGTATTGTGGATCAAAAATAACTTTCTCGAGGTTGAAATCCGGATATTTTTTCCGAATTCTCTCAAGGCCCCGGAGGATCGCACAGGTGGTTGGCGGCTGGATATTGCCGCTTTTGTAAAATGGCAGTCCCATCCGGGCGATCAGGTCGCCATCCCCGGTGGCATCAATGAAGTACGAAGCCCTGATCGCCCTCCTGCCGGATTTGTCTTCAATGACCACCGCCTCGAGTTTGCCCTCTCTCATCACCGGGGAAACAAAGAGCGTATGTAAAAAAGGCCGGACCCCGGCCTCCTTGACTAGCAGATCCAGCTCGATTTTGAGTTCCTCTGTGTTGAGCCGGAAAAAACTGTAGCCCGACTGGCCGCGACTAACCGCTCCGCGCGGCTCGAGACGCTCGATCATCTCCATGCTGAGGCCGGCGATAATCTGTTTTTCCTCCACTGTATCATAGGGGGAATGCCAGATATTGACCAGACTCGCTGCAGCCACGCCCCCGAAAAAACCGTTATTCTCTATGACCGCGGCCCTTGCCCCGAGCCTGGCTGCAGCCACAGCGGCGAACACCCCAGTGCAGCTCCCGCCCACCACACAGATATCGAAATCACCCGCCACCGGGATTTCCCGCGCCGGCTCTTTTATTACATCCGTATTCCGGCCATTTTCAGCCGTTTCCTCGCCCCTGGCGCAGGCCAGGGTAGTGGCGGCGGCCAGCGATGATTTTTTCAAAAAATCCCTGCGTGAAATGTTCCATTTCATTGGAGTTGTCCTTCAAAGGGCTGGGTATCAAATTTCTTGATCAGTCAGAAAGTCAAAGCCTTTTGGGGTAAGCCTGTAGTTTTTTACGATTGAAGTTTTGAGCCTGTTCTTTCTAAAGTCAAGATTTTTAAAAGTCTTGAACCCTGTTTAAGGGCAAATTGCCGCTTATTTTTTAACGCTGCCTCTTCATTCTAGTTGCACTACCCGACTTCTTATAGTATTTATTACTGGAAAAATATAATCTGCTTTCTTAAGAAACTGTTTCATTTAGTTTAATTTAAACTAAATTTCCAGCCCTTCGATATTTGACAAAGACTGCTTAATCCACTCGACTCAACCCAGGAGGAAATTATGGGTAAAAAAGCAATCCTGGCGGCTGCAGTTTCCTTGTTTTTCTCCATTAACATGTCACTCAACAGTTTTGCCCAAGGGGAGCAGCCAAAGGTGGTGAGCGCGCTCGAGGGAAAGGTCCCCTCGGATGCCGTGGTTCTTTTTGACGGTACCGGCCTGTCAGAGTGGACTTATACGGACGGCCGCCCGGCGGGATGGATAATTTCCGAGGGCGCTGCGACTGTCAAGGAGGGCGGGATTATCACCAAAAAAGAATTCGGCGATATCCAGCTCCATCTGGAATTTGCCACTCCCTCGCCGGCCAAAGGCGAAGGGCAGGATCGCGGCAACAGCGGGATTTACCTCCAGGGAGCATACGAAGTGCAGGTGCTGGATTCATACGGAAACGAGACCTACACCAACGGGATGTGCGGCGCGATTTACGAACAGTGTCCGCCCCTGGTGAATGTCTCAAGGCCCCCGGGCAAGTGGCAGGTCTACGACATTATTTTCCGCGCGCCGAGATTCGACAGCCAGGGCAATAAAATTAAAAAAGCGGTTGTCTCTGTTTTCCACAACGGAGTCCTGATCCAGGATCATGTCGAAATAGAAAAGCCCACACGCGCCTGTATCCGGGATACGGAAGCCGCCAGTGGCCCCCTCTACCTTCAGGACCACAACCACCCGGTGAGATACCGCAACATCTGGCTCAGAGAGCTCAAATGAAGGGAAAAGATTGAGCAGTATATCGAGGATGTTCGACGTTATTTATTGCCTGGCCATTGCAAGGTATTACTGACTAGATTGATGATTCACGATTCTTGAGTTGAAACCAATCATGGAGGAAATTATGCAGGCAAAAGCGGTCGCCTCGGGCACAGTTTTTTGTTTATTATCCCTGATCCTGATAATCCCCTGTTTTGGGCAAAGCGGGCAGCAGCCCAAGGTGGTGAGCGCCCTCGAAAGACAGGCTCCCTCGGATGCGGTCGTTCTATTCAACGGTGCCGACCTGTCTGAATGGACCTATGCGGATGGCAGTCCGGCGGGATGGTTAATCTCCGACGGCACAGCGACTGTCAAAGACGGCAGCATCGTGACAAAGAGAGAGTTCGGCGACATGCAGATCCACCTGGAATTCGCCACACCTTCGCCGGCTAAAGGCGAAGGGCAGGACCGCGGCAACAGCGGCGTTTACATTCACCGGAACTACGAGTTGCAGATACTGGATTCATACGGGAATGAAACCTACCCTGACGGGAGCTGCGGGGCGATTTACAAGCTCTATCCGCCGCTGGTGAATGTTTCGAGGCCGCCGGGAATCTGGCAGGTCTATGACATTATCTTTCACGCCCCAAGAATTGACAGCGGGGGAAAGGTCAGCAAAAAGGCAACTATCACTGTGATCCTTAACGGCGTCCTGGTCCAGGACCAGGTGGAGATAATGCCCACAGGGGCCAGATCCGGAAGTCCCGAGACTGCCCGCGGCCCGATCCTTCTTCAGGACCACCACTACCCTGTCAAATTCCGCAATATCTGGGTCAGAGAGCTGTGATTGCTGTTGGGGCTTTATACCTTGAGGAATCTAGAGTCCCTTTTTGACTAACCAGGGCAGGTGCTCGGCCTGGGCTGCCAGGAGCTCATCAGCCAGCCTGACCGCCTGGTCCACAGACTTCACTGCGCCATCCAGCACCAGGGCCTGGATGAACTTCTCCCGGCTGCCTTCCAGAGCGGCCTCCACGCATGTCTCGATCCAGGCCAGGCGCATGGCCAGGATTCCAGCTAGAGCTGAGGGCAAGGCTCCCAGGTCCAAGGGTTTCAGGCCGCCGGCACCCGCCGCTGCCGGGGATTCCAGGATTGCATCTGACGGCAGGTTTGAGACCTGCCCGCGGTTGGGCAGGTTCGCAGAATAGATCCGTCCCGCATCCGTGCGTATCGATTCGATAATCTCCATCACCTGCTCGTGCTCCCCGCTGATCCGCTCGAAATATTGCCCGCCCAGAGGGCTTGGCGAGAAAGCGTCCTCCCGCATCTGCTCGAAATCCTTGTCGCCCCGGGCGATCGTGCGCTCGAAGCTGTAGGACTCTGTCCCCAGGGTCTTGCCGTAGTAGCTCCCTTCGCGGGTGAATATCCAGGGGAAGAACTCTGTTACATGGCGGTCCATGGCGGCCGGGAAAGCGCCGAAAGCGGCCAGGAGCTCCCAACTGAAAGGGTTGAGCTGTTCCGGCTCGTCCGCGCCTGGCTCCCAGGAACCCGAAGCGAGAAAATATTCGGCCAGGTTTCCCTCTATCCGCGGCCTGGAGAGCTTTTCCCTGGCGATCTCCTGCAGGCGGCCCATTGCATTCTTTCTGTCGACGCGAACCCCGGTGAACCAGGTCAGGTGGTTCAAGCCTGCAGCAGTGTAGTCCAGCTCAGAGGGGCTGACACCCAGGACACCTGCCAGGTATTTCGCTACTTCCAGCACTCCGTGGCACAGGCCCACCACCTCCGCTCCAGTGGCCTTGCGCACTGCGCGGCAGACCGGGCCCATGGGATTTGAATAATTGAAAAACAGGGCTTTCGGCGCAAGTTCCAGCACATCCCGGGCGATCCCGACCATGGCCGGGATCATGCGCATGGCCCGCGAGGTTCCTCCAGGCATGACAGTGTCGCCTACCGGCTGGTAAATCCCGTACTTGCGCGGAATGAACACATCCTGCTCCCAGGCCCTGCGCCCGCCCACTCCCACAGTGCAGATAACAGCCGTAGCCCCTGACAGGACCTCCCGCCTGTCAGTCGCTGCTCTCAAGCGAATGGGCGCTCTTCTGGCCTCGATCATCTTGCGGCCCAGACGCTCGACCACCTCGATCGCAACTGGATCGATATCGACCATCGAGAGCTCTGCCTCCCAGCCCATGCGGATCAGGTCCGCCACCATGCCGCAGGTGAAAACAGCGCTGCCTGCACCGATCAAAACCACTTTTTCCTGCATGGATTTTCCTTTCTAAAATGATCAGTTCATTCAATTGACCGGATTTCGCTTCCCTGACATAACTGATCCAGGAGCCTGTCTTTATGCGGAAAGCCACAGATCGATCGGTTTTTTCACTCCCTCGGGCCGGAACGGCAGGGCGACTTTCTGCCCCCTGCCTGCAGAGGCGTATCCCGCATAAAGCGCCTCCATCACCACCCGGCCGTCCTCGCCGGTGGTCACAGGCTCCTCCCTGCCCCGCACGCAAAGGGCGAAATGGCGCATTTCCTGCGGGAACCCGTAGTTCCACAGCTCCTCGTATACC
Source organism: archaeon (assembly GCA_035528795.1). Classification (GTDB taxonomy): domain Bacteria; phylum Gemmatimonadota; class Glassbacteria; order GWA2-58-10; family GWA2-58-10; genus DATKXY01. Next base: position 14,880 of record DATKXY010000048.1, read on the forward strand.
GGGTAAGTCCAGCCCTTGGTGGTGGGCGCCTTCTCCGCTGCATAGCCATATCCGTACTCGCTGTAAGTGGGCAGGGCATTGCCCATGAGCAGGTTGGCATAGGTCATACCGCCCTCGCCGTACACCTCGATCCGGTCATCCATGCCGCCGCGCCGGGCCCAACTGTCTTCCACCACTCCGAGAGCGCCGCTCTCGAATTCGAGCAGGCAGACCGAGTTGTCCTCGCCTTTGGTTTTGTCTCCATGCACATAAGTGCCCATGTGGCACATGACGCTCTTGATCCCGGGCCGGCCCAGGAACCAGTAGCAGAAAGCGATCCCGTGGCAGCCCAGGTCCATCAGCGCCCCGCCGCCTGAGCGCTCCACATCCCAGAACCAGTCCGCATGCGGCCCGAAATGCTTCTCGCTCTGCTTGACCATGTACACCTTGCCGAAAGCCCCCTGGTCCGTCATCTCCCTGGCCTTGACATATTTGGGGGTGAAATATAATTCCTCTGCGTAAAGGAGAAGCACCCCCTGCTTGCGGCAGGTTTCGATCATCCCGTCGGCCTCTTCGAGTGTCAGGCACAGGGGCTTCTCGCAGACCACGTGTTTGCCCGCATTGGCTATATCCTCGGTCATCCGCGCATGGAGATAGTTGGGCGCTGTGATGGTGACCATCTCGATATCCCGCTCCTTGAGCATCTCCCTGTAGTCGCGGAAAATGCGGGGGATGCCGTATTTCCTGGCCAGGGTTTCTGCGTGCCCGGCTGTGGGCGAGGCCACAGCCACTACCTCGGCCTCTTCAGGCATGATTTTGAACGCCGCGGCATGGATATCCCCCTCGAACCCTGAGCCGATAATCCCCACTTTGACTTTGTGCGCCATGAATCACACCTCCGTTTCGGTTTTGGTAGAAGATGAAAGTTGATAGACTTTTATCGACCAGAGAGGAGAAAATCTCTTTCTCATTCGCTTCAGCCAAAATTAACTCACCCCGGCTGACAAATCAAAAGAGTTTTTTGTTTCAATGCTCAGTATTCCTCCTGGTTATAAAAACGCATAATTCCGCATTACAGAATCTTGAAACGTGTGGATTGCACTGAAAAATTAAAAAGGCGGCTCACCCGCTGAAACAGCGAGTTTACCGCCCTTTAACATGGCGCCCCCTGCGGGATTCGAACCCACTGCCTACGGATTAGAAGTCCGTTGCTCTATCCAAATGAGCTAAGAGGGCAAAAGGATGTGCAAGCTTGAGAAATTGAAATTGTTTGCTTTAAAATAAAGGAGAGAGAGTTCTATTTCAAGTGGATTGTTATCAGTGATAAAAAGACCTGCCATTCTGTTAATCGGCCAATCTCTCTCACACCCCTGTTGCTTTCCGCAGTGTTAAAAATTAGATTTACCTTTGTCGGTTACTTTTCTCTCTAACTGTTTTTCCTTCTTTCCGGAACTCTTTCCAGGGGCAGGTCATCATGCGCAGTCTATTACTGAATATGAAAATTCAAGTTTTGTTCCCGCTCTTCCTCGGCCTCTGTTTTTCTTTTACTCCCCTTGCAGCCCAGAAACAGGGCGAAAAATCCTCTCTCAGCGCAAAATATCAATCTGAGACTCTGCGCGGGACCCTTGTCCAGCACGGGCAGTGGCATCCCTTTGCCACAGCGGCCGAGAGGGAATTCTGGAATGCCCTGCCTGAGAATACGCGACGGGCGCATATCGAGCAGGGCGAACAGGCCCTGGGCAAAGAGTGGCCCGCGCTGCCTGCTGCGCTCTATCTCGAGTTCGCACGTATCGGCAACCGCAGCAATTACGAAGGCCCCTACTTCGTGCGCAGGAACAGGCTGGCTGACCTGGTGCTCGCTGAATGCATAGAGGGGCAAGGGCGGTTCGTGGATCAGATAGTCAATGGCCTCTGGATGATCCTCGAGGAGACAAGCTGGGTCATCCCGGCGCATATCGGGGCGCAGAAAGCTGGCTCCGGGCTTCCGGACCCTGAGGAGCCGGTCGTTGACCTTTTCTCAGCCGAGACAGTGGGCCTGCTTGCCTGGACCCTCTACCTGGTCGGGCCTCAGCTCGATCAGGTCTCGCCACTGATCTGCAAGCGGATTCTCAATGAGGCCCACGCCCGGGTGCTGGTTCCCTGTCTTGAGCGGGATGATTTCTGGTGGATGAGCTTTACAACTGACCATATAAACAACTGGAACCCGTGGTGCAATTCCAATTGGCTCACTGCAGCGTTGCTCCTGGAGGATGATGCCGGGAAACGGACCAGCGCAGTGGCCAAAATCATGAGGAGCCTGGACCGGTTTATCGGCAGCTACCTGTCGGATGGCGGGTGCGATGAAGGCCCGAGCTACTGGGGCGTGGCCGGAGCCTCGCTGTTTGACTGCCTGGAGCTATTGAGAAGCGCCTCCGGCGGCAAGATAGATCTCTACAGCGAGCCACTGATCCAGAATATCGGGCGCTATATCTATCGCGCGCATATCAACGAACGCTACTTTATCGATTTTGCGGATGCCCCGGCCAAGGTCTCTATTGCGGATGACCTGGTATACCGCTACGGCAAGCGGATCGGCGATAAGAACATGATGGCGCTCGGGGCTTATGCAGCACACAGGCGGATGGAAAGGTCGCCTGCTGTTTCGGGCAGCCTGGGCCGCAAGCTGGCGGCGCTTACCAATCTGGGCGAGCTTGCAGCAGCCCGGGGCTTCCAGCCAATGGTCCGGGATGTCTGGCTTGACGGGATCCAGGTGATGGCCGCGCGCTCGGTCGAGGGCTCCCCCCAGGGGCTTTATGTGGCAGCCAAGGGAGGCCACAACGCCGAGAGCCACAACCACAACGATGTGGGCAATTTTATCGTGTATTTCAACGGCCAGCCGGCGCTGATCGATGCCGGGGTGGGCACTTACACGCGCAAGACATTCAGTGACCAGAGATACGAGATCTGGACCATGCAGTCGGCTTATCACAACCTGCCTACTATCAACGGGGTAATGCAGAAAGACGGCCGCGAGTATGCGGCAAAGGATGTCAAATACCAATCAGGCGGCTTTTTCGCCGAGCTTTCCCTGGATATCTCCGGGGCGTATCCTGAGGCTGCCGGCGTTAAAAAGTGGACCCGCACTGTCCGACTCCTCAGGGGGAAAGAAGTCCGTGTAGTCGAGAGCTACTCCCTGGAAAAGCGCGAAGGGGACCTGTATTTGAGCCTGATGACTCCCTGCACGGTCAATCTGGATAAAAGAGGACAAATCACATTAAAAGAGGCCGCGGACAGGGAGCAGCCATTCAGCCTGCGTATTCTCTATGATATGGACAAACTCGAGCCTGAGCTCGAGAAAATGGTGCTCGATGACCCCAGACTGAAATCAGCCTGGGGGGACAGCCTGACCCGGATCGTCCTGCGTGCGGCAAAGAATGCTCCCCTGCGGGATACCTGGGCCCTGCGCCTAGTCCAATAGATTATCTGGCGCTTTCAGCCCGACAATGTAATCACCCTGAGAGTTTCGTGCGGCAGGCGCAAGCTCTAATGGGAGGATAAGCCAAATAAATTCTGCATTCGGGGTAATACTGTTCACTTAAAGCGACAACACTCTCTTTTTGTCACCCCCGCGAAAGCGGGGGTCCAGAAAATCGGCTTAAAAACCTGGATTCCCGCTTGAGCGGGAATGACATCGTTTACCTTTCCCGCCTAAAGTGAACAACATTGGCATTCGGGGCGGTTTTATCCTGGCTGGATTTAAGCTTCGAGAAAATATTCTCTTCGTAATACTGTGGATATCCGGGACCAAGAGCTTAGAGTCCGGATGCTGAACTGCGAGATTACCAAGTACTTCTGACATTGATTTGCAAGGCAGTTATATCTATTCCTGCTTTTCACTCAGGTTTTTTGCCAATTTTCCCCTCCCTGCTGATCGCTGACTTACATTCCGAGAGTTCCATTTATTAATTTCCAGGCTGAAAAAAGATGCCTGATTTTGAAAACAGGCCCTGAAACCTGTAATTTCAGTACTTTCAAGGCAGGCCTGTTTTATGATATTCGAGCTTTGATACTAAGTTGCAAAAAAAATGATATTTATTAATCGGGTCTTGCCTGTCGAATATTGATTTCATTTTATAACTGTCAGGGAGTCAGAAGACAGTAGTCAGGAGTCAGAATCCCTCCCCTGCCCGGACTACAGCCATTGGTCATTCATAAACTCAGGGTTTGATGTTTTGGGGCGGGAGTGGAGCTTCTGACTTCTGGATTCTGATTTATGACTTCTTATTTTATTTTTGGTACCGGCTTTGCCAACTTAGGAGCAGAATATAAAGTATCTCTTTGAACGCAACTTGGTATGAATCATCTGCGCATAGAACTTCATTCGCTTTCAGGGTAAACCTTTTATCTTGATGTTTTATTTGCTCACAAGTTATTGAGATTCCTGCCTGTCAAATATATATTAAATAAGTCTGCACATTTTAATCTATACATTTTAATTTGTGCACGTAAAAAGGAGCTTTTTATAAGGTTCAATTTTTTAGACACTGTTTTTATTGTTATGTCCACAGGTTCTTTACTTGCGGGTGATGCTCGCACAAACTTTTCGCCGGATTAAAAGTGGCTGGTCTGGATCTCCGGCAGGGTGATCATGGTTGCCGGGATGGCAGCCGGGATTAAATCCCCCCTGATCCCAGGGAGATTTAATAATCTGTTCCCGGTTTTAAAAGCTCTGTTTCTGTAGTCAAATTAATATTACGGGACCTTTTTTCGGCAGCCGCCCGGCAATCTATTAGACCCTGGAGATAATAAGGACAGAAAACTTTGTCTTTGAACATCCAAAGCGAAGAAAATAGTAGTATAACAGGCCCTGAGTAATTAATTTAGGCTGTATCTTTTACATGGTTAAAATTTCTACCATATTTTCTTAATTTTCCTGACAGATTTTTGATAACAGAATGAGTGAGAAGGTGGCTGCAATGCATGAGAACATATTGGAGACGATCGGAAACACGCCCATTGTAAAAATAAACAGGCTCAATCCGAATAAGAGCGTCACGATTTACGCCAAAATCGAGGGATTCAACCCGACAGGCAGCATCAAGGACAGAATTGCCTTGAAGATGATCGAGCAGGCGGAGAAAGAGAGCAAGCTGACAAATGGGAAAACGATTATCGAGCCGACCTCAGGCAATACAGGGATCGGATTGGCAATGATCGGCGCGGTCAAGGGTTATGATGTCGAGATTGTGATGAGTAAGGCAGTATCTGTTGAGAGAAGAGTAATGATTAAAGCATTCGGGGGGAAAATTACCTTGACAGACGCCAAGCTCGGCACGGATGGGGCAATCAAAAAAGCCAGGCAACTGGTAAAAGATCATCCCGAGAAATACTTTATGCCGGATCAGTTTGCTAATGAGTACAATAAGATGGCGCATTATAAAACGACAGCGGAAGAGATCTGGAAACAACTGGCAGGTAATCTGGACTATTTTGTTTCGGCTTTGGGAACATCAGGGACTATCATGGGCGTGGGAAAATATCTCAAGGAAAGGAATCCCGGGATAAAGATTGTCAGCGCGCATCCCGTAAAGGGGCATTACATCCAGGGATTGAAAAATATGGAAGAGGCGATAGTACCGGCGATATACGACCCTTCAAAGATCGATGAGACTATCATGGTCGAGACAGAAGCCGCGTTCGAGATGACAAGGCAGATTATTAAAAAAGAGGGGATTTTTGTCGGGATGAGCAGCGGCGCAGCCATGTATGCAGCCATCGAGGTTGCCAGAAAAATAAAATCAGGCACAATTTTAGCGATTTTTCCGGACCGTGGGGAAAAATATCTGAGCACAACACTGTTCAAAGAATATATGGAGACGGAAGGATTCAACCTGTAAGTTATTCTTTACAGGTTAAATATAACCCAAAGCCTCAAAAAACTCCCGGCCCTCCTCGGTTATCATCCCGGGACTCCAGGGCGGGTCGAAAGTCCACTCCACCTCGACCTCTTCCACCCCCTCGACCAGGCTGACCGTTTTTTTCACCAGGGTCTCGAGCAATCCCGCAGTGGGGCAGCCTATCGAGGTCAGGGTCATACTAATCCTTACTTTGCCGCCCTGAACATCAATGCCGTAAACCAGGCCCAGGTTCATTATGTCGATCTCGAACTCCGGGGCCGCTACTGTCTTGAGAAACTCCCTGATTTTTTTGACCTTATGAATAAATACTGATTGAATTTTCCTCTCAAATATCCGGAACAACCTTCGATAAACATT
>DATKXY010000049.1:0-12840 GCA_035528795.1 archaeon
CCAGGGATAAAATCTCCTCTGCGGTCTCAAGGGCCAGCTTGTGCAGGCGCCCGTTCCTTTTCCCGATCTGTCTCAGCGCCCAGTTGACCGCTTTCCTGATAAAATTCCTCTCGTCCGTTGACTCGCGCCAGATAATGGGGAGCAATTTCATGAACTTTTCATCGGCTGCCTTTTTATCTTGCACGGCCAGCCAGGCCATCATCGCAAAACCGGCCCGTTTCACGAATTCCTCTTGCCGGCCGCTCCACTCGACCGCTTTCTCCCAGGCAAAGGGAGTTTTGGTGAAAAGGTAGCCGCAGACACTGTCGCATTCCGCCCAGTTTTCGAAACCGCCGGCCCAGGCCTCCATTTGCTCCGGGGTGACCAGCTTCGGCTCATCGACCAGGGCCGCAAGCAGTTTTGTCTCGTGGCAGCCTGCCTCCCAGAGCTTTTGCGCGAGCTCGTGGCTTTTCCCGACCTCCCGGGCGAATTTCTTCAACACCGTATTGGATATGCCGTAGGCTTTTCGGGCCGTGATACCGAAACGGGCCATGCCGGCCAGGTTCGCTGGATTAGCGAGGCTCTCCAGGCGGCTTATTATTTCGCTGTATTCCATAAAAAATTCCGGGATACCGCCGCTTCCGGCAGGACTACTGGAAAATTCTCACGAATCAGACATAACAGCGCATGACTGCCCTTTTGGCAGAGGGCCGGCTGATTTCCTTGAACCCGGCGCGCTCGAAAACCGGGGGAATCCCCACATAGAGCAGCCAGTCCGGGATTTTCGTTTTTCGAGGGATCAACGGGTAGCCTTCGACTATCTTGGCCCCCTGGCTTGCCGCGTAAGATACCGCGGCCTTGACAAGCTCAACTGCCAGGCCCTGGCGGCGGAAATCCCTAACGATAAAGAGGCAGACCACGCTCCAGACCTGTTTGTCATCGACCGGCTTGAGCACCCGGGAACGGCTCAAGCGCCCGAACTCTGTGCGCGGTGCCACAGAGCACCAGCCCACAGGCCGACCATCCGAATAAGCGAGTATTCCGGGCACCCGGCCCGAATCCACTATTTCTTTCATGGCTTTGCGGTTTCCCGCGCCTTTCTGATTTTGGTACTCGGAGGTGGTGAGCCTCCACCACATGCAGCAGCAATCGTGCGGGGCCCCGCGCGCACTGAAAAGCTCCACGAAATCATCCCATCTCTCCGGGCTCAAGGGGTGGAACTCTAGCGGCCCGGAAGCTTTGGTGTCGGCAACCATCCTTGACCTCCAGATACAGTTGATCTCTCTCCTGACTGCATAAGCCTACTCTATGTCCAGGATCTGTGTTCCGGGAGGAGGGTTGTAAACAAACAGTGCTGGCGAGAGGGGCACATTTTCCTCCAGCTTGAACAGATCGAAGGTATTGAAATTACCGCTTTCATCAATATACTGTACCGCTCTGGTGGCAAAAGAGCTGGTATCGATCCAGGCGCGCAAGTGCCTGTAATAGGGGCTCGGCGAATTAGGAGCCAGATCGAGGACATAGGTGGGTACCCCGCGGCGTTTCTCAATGCCGGCCAGGCTTCCGGAATAGCGCTCCAGCATCCCTCCGCCGAGCACATAGCGCGGGCCTGTCTCTCCCTGGCGCATGGGCGTGCGCATGGCCTGCAGCATATCCGGCTGGGGCATTACGAACCAGTACCAGCTGCCGTCCGCCACCAGGAGCTGCCCCTTGGGCTTATCGTATTCGAGCCTCAGGTAATCCGGCTTCATATAATAGAGCCGTCCGCGGAAATTCTCTTTCTTCTCCAGGACAGGAACCTCCACCACCTGGTCAAACGAGGCCTTGAGCGTGTTGATCTTTTCATAACAGGCGTCCACCGCTTCCAGAACCTGGTCAAAAGAGAGAGGGGCGCCTGCCACTGGAAAGGGCCTGGCGAAACCGGCCAATATGGAAAAGGCCAGCAGGGCTAGAGGGATTAACCGCATCGGATCTCCTAAGCTTGCATGCTTCACTGGAAGACCTTTCATCTAAAACAAGGGCGAGGTGCGCCTCGCCCTGACCATTGTTTTAGACGGAGTTAAACTGGATTTTTATTCGATCCCGTAATTCTGGAGCTCATCCACGGTCACGAGCACTTCCCGGGCTTTGCTGCCGTCCGGGGGACCCAGGATACCCGCGCGCTCGAGCTGGTCCACGATCCTGCCTGCGCGGGCGTACCCGACCTTGAGCCGCCGCTGGATCAGCGAGGTCGAGCCCTGGTCATGCCGCACAACCAGCTTGGCTGCCTCGCCGAAAAGCTCATCCCGCTCACTGTCATCAACAATGCCTGATTCCTGGCGCTCGAGGTCTTCGAGAAGGTTTCTCTGCTTTGGGTAAGATTCGCTTCCGGGAGCCTCCCCGCTTTTCTGCATGGTTACCGGCTGGGCTTTCCAGTGGGCCGCCAGGCGCTCTGTCTCTGCGCTGGAAAGATAGGCCCCCTGGATTCTGACCGGCTCGGCCTGTCCTGTGGGCATAAACAGCATGTCCCCGTTCCTGAGGAGCTGTTCTGCGCCGGAAATATCGAGGATCGTGCGCGAATCGATTTTCGAGTAGACCTGGAAGCTCAGGCGGCTCGGGAAATTGGCCTTGATCAGCCCGGTAATCACATCCACAGAGGGTCTTTGGGTCGCCACCACCAGGTGTATACCCACCGCTCTTGCCATCTGGGCCAGCCGGACCAGCGAGGCCTCGATCTCGTTTTTCACATCGCTGCACATCAGGTCGCTCAGCTCATCCACCACAATAATGATATAAGGCATCTGTTCGACCTGCTCCTCGGAGTCCTCGTGGAGCGGTCTTACCGGTTTGCCGGAGAGGACCTTGAAATTGAAATCCTCGATATTTCTCACACTGTTCCTGCTCAGCATCCTGTAGCGTTGTTCCATTTCGAACGCGGTCCATTTCAGGATTCGCGCAGCCTCTTTGGCCTCGGTGATCACAGGGTGCAGAAGGTGCGGGATACCGTTGTACATGGTCAGCTCGATCATCTTGGGATCGATCATCAGCAGGCCCACCCTCTCCGGTCCGGAGAGGAAGAGGAGGCTGGCGATGATCATGTTCATGCAGACGCTTTTCCCGCTGCCCGTAGTGCCGGCGATCAAAAGATGGGGCATCCGGGTCAGCTCGGCCACACGGATTTGCCCCTCAAGGTCCTTGCCCAGTCCCAGCGGCAGGATATAGTTACTGTCCCTGAAAACCGGGGACTCGAAGATCTCACGGGCGCGCACCAGCTCCAGCACCGGGTTGGGAAGCTCCACACCGACCACCCCTTTCCCTGGAATGGGAGCCAGGATCCTGATGCGCTTGGCGTGCATGGCCATAGCCAGGTCATCTGTCAGGGCGGCGATCCTGTTCACTTTCACTCCTGCGGCGGGACGGATCTCGAAAGTGGAGACCTGTGGTCCCCGGGTGATATTTATCAGCTCACCCTCCACATTGAAATCAGTAAGCTTGGCCATCAGCACCCGGCCCATTTTTTCGAGCTCCCCCTGGCTCACTACCTTTCTGTCTTCCTCCACCGGATCAAGGAGCTCGATCGAGGGCAATTCATAAAGGACAGCTTCCTTACCGGGTTCCGGGAAAGGTTCACTGACAGATGGCGCTGCTTCGGCGGCCTGAGCCCCGCGGCCTGGTTCGCCTTTAAGGTCTTTCCCGGCCAGGCTCTCCTCCTGCTCAGTCGACAGGGGTCCCAGGTCGAAATCGAAATCCGCCTGCTCAAGGCGCTCTTCACCCGACCGGGGGCTTTCTGCGATGGGTTCAGCATCGGACACTCTTTTTACCCCGGCGGCAGAGACCTCCTTTGAGGCAGCCTGAGGTTTTTTCGCCTCTTTTGCGACGCCTTTCTTTGGCCTGGCCGCGAGGGCGGCCCATTTGAACGCTCCGGCGACAAGAACAGCCACTTTGATCGCCTTTTCCACCAGTGTACGCAGGCTCAAGCCCGTATAAATGATCAGGAAAATGAATAACGCGAGAACTGTAATCAGATAGGAGCCGGCGGTGCCGAGCAAGGTGATAAGCCCTCCCGCAATCCAATTGCCGAGGGCTCCACCTTTGAAATCGAAAGACAGCTCACCAAAGCCAGTCTGGACAAGGCCGAGCATTATGCTCAAACCCAGGCCGAGAACCACAACCCCAACCGTTATCCGCAAATAAACAGGCGATCCCTTGCCTCTGAAAATCCGCCAGCCCCAGACTGCCAGCAATACCGGCAGCGAGTAGGCGAGAATTCCGAGCAGGTCTTTGAGCGACTTGTTGATATATTTCCCGGCCAGGCCCACCAGGTTCCGGTACTCAGCCTCCGGGCCCTGGCTTAGATTATTGGCCAGCCACTGAGGCAAAAGGCTCAATAGCGTGAGCAAGCCTATGGCGAGCAGAAGAAGGCCTAAGATCTCTTCTTTCTTATCGCGGGAATAGCGGGACAAACTCACCTCCTGAAAAAAGGAAAGTGACCGAGTCGTCAATACTGGTTCATAAGAAAAATACTATCCGGATACTTGTCCTGTCAATTTATGTCTTGCCGCAAAGGATAATGCCCCACTAGGCCTGTGGGTTAAAGTGTTACTGTCAGAGTAACACTAGTACTCCGGTTTGCTCTCGAACCAGGCACCGCCTTAGATATAATATGGATAAAAGACAGCAGCAATAATAACAGAAAATTCAGGGCGCTTTCATGCACCGGGAATCCAAATTGTGCGATATCAAGCACGGATTTCAATATTGACATTCATCCTGCCGGAAAGTCAGGCGGCCGGGTCCCTCCGCTAATGGGAACTTTCCCACATCTGCTCGAGATTATCCAGTTCTTTGTCAAGCTTCGGCATATTGAAAATATCTTTGTACCTTTTTAAAACCTCGAGCAGGTCCACAAGAACCAGGGCTCCGCCCAGAGCCTGTACATCGCCTTTGCTTGCCGCGATATTATCCACCAGCCGCGAAACAAAGGTTTTTAGCTCGACGGCCAGGCGGGTTTTCTCCTCCTGGGCAGCCGAATCCACGCCAGTGATCTTGATCTTCTCCACCTTGGCTTCTGCATCCTCAATCATTTCGAGCAAATTTTCGTTTTCTTCGAATAAAGACATATCAGAATCTCCATAGTAACGAAAAGGGCAAAAAGTATCAGACAAATGATTAAGCGGATTAATCCGCACGGAATGAAAGCCGACTGTTTTCCGGATATCCGGATCGAAAAAACTCTAAGCTGAATTATTCACAAAATTCAGTAGAAAGGAATAGGATTTCAGTCTCTCAAGCATTTACTCCAGACCGGACAAGAACTGTAGCATAGCATGCTATGCCCCTGCAAAACAGGAGTCAGAAGTTTACAAACCTCTGGTAATCGTTTCCAAAAAATATTCTGCCTTCTGACTCCTGGCTCCTGAATTCTGATAAATGGTTATCATATAAACTTCCGGTTGCCGTTTGTTCATAATGGTCTGGAGTAGCGACAAGTTTTGTGAATAATCCTGGCTACTTATATTTTTAGAATATATTTCATTGGAAGGCAAAAAAAAAGAACCATCTCTGGTCCTTTTTTTTGTGCAGGATCATGTACCCGGTATTTCGCGAATTCGCTCAGGCTCCCTGCTGGAGAATCTGACGCACTCTCTCCCGGGATACACCCACCTTCCGGCCGATCTCAGCCTTGGAGAGGCCTTTCTTCTCCAACTGGAAAATAGTCCGGCGCGTCTCTTCGCTCATTTTACGCCATTTTGGCTTACGAGCGCCATAGCAGGTAAGGATCTGGGAGATACGGTTTTCAGTCAAACTGTATTTGTCTGCAAGACGTTTAGTCGTATAACCTTGGGAATAGTCGCGAACGACTTTGTCATCGCGCTTTTTAAGCGAGTCGCGGCCGTTGGGCTTGATCTGAAAACCAAAGCGTAGTTTGTGCCCGAGCAGCTCCAGAGCCATGGATAGTCCTTTTCTCATTTTACCACCTCGAAGATGAAGTCCAAATAATTAGCTGATGATGCTGCTTCGTATAATATTATACAGCATGATCTGTGCCAATGTTTCAAAAAAATTTATCGACCAAACTCCGATAAAAATATTTACATCCGGCGGCCGGTTAAACGTGTGCCTTGCCGGGTAATACTACGCAAGCGTGGCGGATAATTCTAATTGAAAACAGCTTAGCCGGATGGCAAAACAATACACAATAAGTGTTCGATTTGGAACAATTGCAACAATCCGGAAAGCGGAGCTATGTTTTGGGTAAAGCTGATAAGCGGTGGGTGTATTTTAACCGAAAAGAATACAGGATGCGAAAGAAAACAACCGGCCGGTTGATCTGGAATCTATTTTAAAGGATAGTTCTGTACTCTTTCCTTTTTTATCTTCAAATCGGGCAGTCGCTACTCAGTTACTACTCAGGTCATAAAATTGTTTACATCTATCCTTAAAGGAAATTCTTTTTCTTCTTTTGAAGGCAAAAGAAGCAAAACCATTTCTTTTGTAACCAAAAGAAACAAAAGTTAATCCTGGCACTTTAGTCTTTTACTCCGCTTCGCCAAGCTCGCCTGGCGCGCAGGAAGCCTGCGCAAAGGCATGCCTGGGCGTTGTACACCTAATATGGCAATGATGGAAATTACTTGTCTTCTACACGCTCCAAAAACAGGATCCCCGGACTTCAGGGCTTCTTATTGCCTTGTTTCACCTGGGATGGCTTTATCATCCCAGGTAGCTGCACTAAAACCTCTTTTCGGCAGTTGTAAAAGTTTTTCTCTCGGGGTATTTCAACCGCTGTCAGGCAAATCAGTCGCCGGCGCCTTAAATATAAGAATCGACATCCGGTAAATCATTCCTAATTACTCAACTTATATTAATAACCAAGGCTAAAGCAAAAAAACAATATAAATGGAAACTATTTAATGATCCCTGTAGTATGTTATTCGCTGGAAACAACGAAACCGGTGGGTCAAATTTTCGAGCCAAAAGACTCTGCCCGCCCTTTCCTTTCATCCTCTTTCCCGGATGAAGAAAAACCTTCTATGAACTGCGCCGGCGCATGTGACATCCCGGCCAGGGTGGAGGTGATCTGCTCCAATGCCCGATACCTGGCAGGCGGCTTGATAAGTATCGCCGGCGGTTCGAGCGATAATACTTTCTTTTCGCCTTCAATGCTCTTAAGCGCACTGATTATTGGGGCCAGACGGTACTTGACGCTGCGGCCGAAATCAAGCTTGCAATAGCCCTCGGAAATAAAGAGCGCTTCCATATACAAGCGGGTGGCATAAATTTTAAGCCGTGTCTTGGTTAACAGCGCTTTTGCCTCCTCAGGCAGAGACCCGTAACGGTCGGCGAGCTCAGTGGCGATTTCATCGAGTTCAGAATCCGCCGTGATTGCTGATATCTTGCGGTATAAAGCGAGCTTCTGCTTCCCATCCGACACGTAATCCTGGGGCAGAAAGGCCGGCAGATCGAGATTTATTTTGGCCGGGGCGGTCTCTGCTCTCTCACCCTGGTTCTGGAGGCCCGCTATGGCCTCTTTGAGAAGTTTGAGATATGTGTCGAAACCGACAGCGTTGATAAAGCCGTGCTGCTGGCTGCCCAGGATATTGCCCGTGCCTCGCATTTCGAGGTCGCGCAGCGCTATTTCGTAACCGCTGCCCAGTTCAGTATATTCTTCAAGGACCCGCAGGCGTTTGACCGCCTCGTCATTGATCAGACGCCGGGGAGGCACGAGAAGATAGGCGTAGGCGCGGTGGTAACTGCGTCCGACCCGGCCTCTCAACTGGTAAAGCTGGCTCAGGCCGAAGCGGTCGGCCCGGTTGACAATGATTGTGTTGGCATTGGGAAAATCGAGGCCGTTCTCGATAATCATTGTGCTCAACAGGAGATCTATTTTGCGCTCCTGGAAACGCCGCATGGTGAGTTCAAGCTCGCGCTCCGGCATCTGCCCGTGAGCCACCCCGACCCGCGCCTCAGGCACAATCCTGCGCAGCAGGTCATAGACTGCATATATTGAGCCGATACGGTTGTGCACGAAGAACACCTGGCCATCGCGGGCAAGCTCGCGCTGCACGGCTTCTACAATAACCTGTTCGTCGAAAGGACAGACTTCGGTAAAGATAGGCAGTCGGTCCTGAGGGGGAGTATTGATAAGCGAGAGATCCCGGATCCCCATCATGCTCATATGCAGCGAGCGCGGGATGGGTGTAGCAGTCATGGCCAGGGTGTCCACCTCTCGCTTGAGGCTTTTGAGGCGCTCTTTCTGCCGCACTCCGAAGCGCTGCTCCTCGTCGATAATCAATAGCCCGAGATCCATGAATTTGACATCTTTGCTTAAAAGCCGGTGCGTACCGATAATAATGTCGATACTTCCGGCATCCAGGCTCTTTAAAATGTCTTTCTGCTCTCTGGGGCTTTTAAAACGGCTCAAAGTCTCAGTAGTGACCGGGAAATTAGCCAGCCGCTCGCAGAAAGTGATATAATGCTGCTGGGCGAGCACTGTTGTAGGCACTAGCACAGCCACCTGCTTGCCATCCAGCGCCGACTTGAACGCAGCCCTCAAGGCGACCTCGGTCTTGCCGAAACCCACATCCCCGCAGAGCAGTCGATCCATGCAGGATATCGATTCCATGTCGCGCTTGATCTCCGATATTGCGCTGGCCTGGTCCGGAGTTTCCTCATACACGAAAGAATCCTCCAGCTCTCGCTGCCAGTCTGTGTCCAGGGCGAAAGCGAATCCGCCGTGCACCTTGCGGGTCGCATAAAGTTCTATCAGTTCCCTGGTCATATCCTCGATCGCTTTTACTGTCTTGGCCTTCATTTTGGCCCAGCCGGCCCCGCCGATCTTATGCACCACAGGCACGGCACCGTCCTCGGCAGAGTAGCGCTCGACCAGTGAAAGCTGATCGATCGGCACGTAAAGAAACTCGCCATCTGCATACTCCAGCCAGAGGCATTCGACCGTATAATTTTCGGTTTCGATCTGTTTTATCCCCAGATAACGTCCGATCCCGTAATCGATGTGCACTACAAAGTCGCCTGGTTTGAGGCTGGAAAAGCTCTCCAGGGCCGGAGCACGCTGGTAGGATTTGCGTGAGCGGAGGTAGCGGAAGCGCCGAAAAATCTCATGATCCGTATAAAGCACCAGACCCGGTTCCCCGTAAATAAAACCGGTCTCCAGGCTCCCGATAGTCAATTCCACAGTCTCGGCCACAGAATCGAGCAGTTCCTCGAGCCGGTCAAGCTGACCATTATTGTCGCATAAAATTAAACTCCGCTTCCCCTGTTCGAAGTCCTTCCTCAGGTAACCCCGCAGCAGCTCCACATTGCGGTTCACTGCCGGAGGTTCCCTGGTGTCGAATCTCAAGCTGTGGCTCCTGCCATCGCGCATATAAAGCTGGCACAGATTTGCCCGGCTGAAAAGTTCGAAGCGCTCTTCCAGCTCCTGGCGCGAGAGATAGAGTTCCTCCGGCGCTCGGAAAATAGCGCCTCGCCGGTCAGTTGCCCCTTCGTGATAATTTTCGACCTCCAGGTAAAAACGGTCCGCTTCCTCAGCCACCTTTTCGTATTCATCAAACAGAAGGATGCTGTCGGGATTCAAGTAAGCGAAAATATCGGCCAGCTCCTGATGCTCTCCGGAGGCGCCTTTTCCCCAACTGAAAGGCTCGACCACAGGGAGAACCACTGCCTCATCGCAACTGCCGGTGGAACGCTGGCTTGCGATCTCGAAGGTGCGGATCTCACAAATTTCATCACCGAACAACTCTATTCTCACCGGATTCTCCATCCTGTAGCCGTAAATATCGAGAATTCCCCCGCGCAAACTGAATGTGCCCACAGCTTCGACCATGGCCTCCCTTTTGAATCCCATGGCTGTGAGATCGGCTAAAAGCCGCTCCAGGCCGATCTCAGTGCCCACACGCAGTGTGCACACCTGGTCGCAGAACCGCTCGGGTTTCAGCACCCGCTGCATAAGGCTTCTTACCGGAGCCACGATTATTCCGGCATGTCCGTGGACAAGCTGGGAGAGAACCTCGATTCTCGGTCCCATATTGGTTGGGTCGGCCTGGGCTTCTTCATAAGGCAGCAGCTCCCATTGGGGGTAAAGCCAGACTGAGCTCTCGGGCAGGAAATTTACCAGGTCGGCCTCGATCTTTTCAGCCTGTTTCGATCCCCGGGTGATTAAAAGCACCTGTTTCGGGCAATAGCTCAAAATTCCCGCTGCGACAAAGCTTTTGGCCGAGCCGTAAAGATTGCCGAACCGCAGGTCGGCTTTGGCTTCACCGGCCCGGTCTGCAAGGTAATCAAGAGCCTTGCGGAATACTTTTGAGCTGTCCAGAGTTTTAAGCAGACTTTTGAGCTTTGGCATCAGCGCCTAGTCCCCTTCCTCTTTCTTATTTGCCACCACCTGCTCGACAATCAGTAACCCGAGCGCCGCAAACAGAAGGTAAGGCCAGATCTCCACTCCCCCGCGGACAATAAAGGCCAGCTTTTCCAGACTCGCCTCAGCCGGAATAAACTCGAGCTCCTGTTCTCCAAACCTGTCCTCTATGACTGCTTTATCCTCCAGAGTGAGATTTGCCTCTTCCTGGTCCAGACCGACACAAAATGAGCCTAGAAAACGCCCGCTCTCGAAAATCCGGTAAGTGCCCGGCATCTCTGTTTCTGACATTCGTATTTCCTGGTATTCGCCTGGCACCGGCATAAACCTTTGCTCTCCCGGCCCGTGTATTTCCATCTTCGAGGTATTTACCTCCCGGTCGAATTGGATCACTGCTTCCTCGCCCACTTTCAGGTTCGGCTTGACTATCGGCCCTTGGTCCACCAGAAGAGCGATCAATTCATGAAGCAGGGGGACAAAAAGCGGCGTTTGCGGCAGCTCGCATTCATCCGGATGAGCCAGGTCCGAGGCTGCGATCGCAGCCTTTTTTCCCCCCCGGCGCACTGTACGCAAAATGGCGGCTCCTCCCGCGGCTTCCAGGTCCCAGGAGCCTGCGGCCGCCTCGCCGCTCCCTGCGGGCGGCAGGCGCCTGAAAGTGAATAACTTTAACCTCTCCAGCCCAGGTATGGACTCAAAGGTCTGTGCAAAAACCGCGCCTGCCGGGGCGGCAGCCTGTGGGACAGCCGGGGTGTCGTATCCTCCGGGTCCAAGATGTGAAGCGCTGCCCAGAGAGAAAGGAAGGCCGAGCCGCGTGACAAGAGTGTTGAATCTTCTGATTTCAGGCGCCTCATCCGGGGTCCCGGCATCCGGCAGGATAAGCACGGGAGTTTCCCGTGCCCCGAAAGCTTCATTCAAAAAGAGCAGCAGGTCCCGCTCAGGAAAAGATACCCCGTGCAGAATGAAAAGATCGGCCTTTTCGATATCAGAACCTGAAACCGGGAGATCTCCTCTCCTGGTAAGCGCAATCGGAGCTGCAGGGCCTGAAGAGAGAGTCTCGAGCGCGGATCCCAGGTAGTCAGGCACTATTTTTCTGGATTCTATCAGCACCACTTTGGTGCGCGGAGGAACTTTAAGTGGCACGCTGCGGCTGTTATCCGCTGCAAGACCGTCCGCATCGACAGCAGCGGTGAGCTCGTGCACTCCAGGCTCCACAGGGGGCAGCTCTATAACCACCGCTCCCTCTTCATTGGGGGCAAGCAGGGTTTCGCCCTGGCCCACCAGGCGGCCGTCCAGATAAAGACGCGGAAAAAGCCGGGCTGCATCTTTCCCCCCGTAATGGGCCACAGTGACTGAGACTTTGAGCGGTGCCCCGGGCCGCACGAGTTCCCCAGGCAGGCCCACTGATTGGACAGCGAGGTTTTCAGGACTGCCGGCGTGGGCCTGAACAAGATACCAGCGAATGCCTGCGCCGGTTTCCAGATCCAGGCTGTCGCTCCCCAGGAACCCGCGCTGGAGGTCTGTAAAGATATAGACTTCGCGGTTTACGGTTTCAGTTGCTGAAGCGAGAAGCCTTGAGGCTGCTTCCAGAGCGGGTCCCAGCCTTGTACCCCTGTACTCGGGTTCTAGAGACTCGAACCTGAAAGAAAAAATATCCGGGGCACCTTCCCCTGGGGAGTGCCAGGCGCCGTCATTCAGCAGGAAGTGGTCCGAGGCGGTGATCAGCCTGAAGCGGTCCGCAGGGTTCATCCAGCTTAAGATGCTCTCCATCCGGCGCTTGAGAAAACCGATTGCGGGCCCGCGTTCATCCACAAAGCCGATGCTCGCCGATACATCGAGGACAAAGACCGCGGATGTGGGCAGATGTTCCTGCGGCCCGGGTTTGAAAAAACCCTTGACCGCTGGTCGGGCCGGCGCCAGGACCAGGAGTATAATCAGGAGAGTCCGCAAGATGAGCAGCAGCCACTGGCGGGTTTTCAGCCTGCGCACGTTCCGGCTCTGGACCTCGCGCAGCAGAAGCAGCGAGCTGAAATCGCGGCGTCTGGCTCGCAGACGGCTCAGAAAATGGATGATAAAAGGGATAGCCGCGGCCACAAGGCCTAAGAGCACAAGCGGGTTGAGAAAACTTATCACTCCGATAGACTCCTATTATTCTAAAATAGCGCGAGTATTGCCTTGATCATGTATGATAACTCAACCGGATAGGGATAAGTGAATATTTCAAGTTAAACAATATAAAATATTAAAAAGAAATATAAAGTTCAATCCAAACTTATGGAATGTGTGGTTTGATCGCAAAACATTGAGAGCCGGGATACAATTAACGGATGACAGTCCGGTTGCCCCCGATTCAGATCAATGCTGCGTCACTTAGTACTGTAACTCGAAAATACGGTGACGTATTTTTTCCAGCAACGCTGTGCGGAGTCGTAGGGGCGACCGGCGGTCGCCCGAACAGGGCGAGGCATGCCTCGCCACTACGTTTACTAAATTTGTAAATTGGTTTAAAACAA